>JAYUHT010000398.1:0-4244 GCA_043766725.1 Burkholderiales bacterium
TTCGAACACCATGATCGAAAAGCCCAAGCTCACCGATCGGCAGCAACAGATTCTCGACCTGGTGCAAAGCACCATGGAACGCACCGGCTCGCCGCCCACACGGGCAGAAATTGCCGCCGAACTGGGCTTTCGTTCGGCCAACGCGGCTGAAGAACATCTACAAGCCCTGGCGCGCAAGGGCGTGATCGAGCTGGCCGCCGGCACCTCGCGCGGCATCCGGCTGAACCACCCGGTGCTGCGCGCACTGAACGAATCGCGCGGCAAGCAATACAGCCTGGGCCTGCCCGGCATGGCCCAGCTCACCTTGCCGCTGGTGGGCCGGGTGGCCGCGGGCAGCCCCATCCTGGCGCAAGAGCACATCGACCGCAGCTTCGTCATGGAAGCCAGCATGTTCCAGCGCAAGCCCGACTACCTGCTCAAGGTGCGCGGCATGAGCATGCGCGATGTCGGCATCATCGATGGCGACTTGCTCGCCGTGCAAAGCGCGCGCGAAGCCAAGAACGGCCAGATCGTGGTGGCGCGGCTGGGTGATGACGTCACGGTGAAGCGCTTTCGCAAGACAAAGGCCGGCATCGAACTCATCCCTGAAAACCCAGACTTCGAAACCATTCACGTGGCCAATGGTGACGAAAGCTTTGCGCTCGAAGGCCTGGCCGTGGGGCTGATTCGCAACACCATGCTGATGTAGCGGCCCCGCGCCGTACAGGCGCCGCGTGCGCCGTTACTGCGGCACCAGCGTCAGCACATTCTCGGGCGGCACGGCCGGCCACAGCGGCACGTATTCCGCTTGAGCCCAAGGTTTGACCCAGCGCTTGTACAGCGGGCTCAGCGCAATGCCGCTTTGGCCGGTGGAGTGCATCACGCGCGACTGTGCCGGGTCGCCCAGGTCGTACAGGGCGCGCAGGCTGGGGCCGTGTTCGTCAAGGTACAGCTCGTTGGTCACCGGGTCGGCGCGGAAGCTCACGCGCGACACGTTCACCGTGAAGGTGTCGCCGCCCACCGGCGTGCGCGCTTCAAACAACCTGGCCAGCCCGCGCACGCGGCTGAACGGCCGGTGCTCGGACCGTGCCTGGTGCGCCTGGCCCCACTGCCATTTGGACACATCGTCGCCAAAGCGAAACTTCAGTTCGGCCAGTGTGCTGCTGAACGCGGCGTCGGCCTGCATCGTGCAGGTCTCGACGATGCGCGTGGTGTTGTTGTCGCACCAGTGGGCGTCGTCGCGTTCAAGCGCCCCTTCCAACGCATCGCGGAAGGTGCGGCTGGCCAGGGTGCGCTCGTAAAACTCGGCGCCGATGTTTTCGGCAAACAGCGCCTGGGTGAGGTGGCGCGTCCAGATCCACAAGATGAGCGGTGCGGCTTGGTCCACCGCCATGCGGCCGTCGAAATTGGCCAATTGGTCCTGCGCGGCCACGGCCAGTTTGTGCGGTGAGCTGGCCCTCTTCAGATACGGCAGCAGCTTCAGCGCGGCCAGGGAATATTCGTCGGCCTGGATTGCGGCCAGGTCACTCAGCGAGTGTTTGGGCCTGTCTTGCAGCATCTGTTCAATGCGCCGTTGGCGATAGGGCAACGCCCAGTCACTCGTTAGGTAGTGCGGGTACTCTTTGCCGTGGATGCGTTGGTTGGCGGTGGCGATGTAGCCGCGCTCGGGATCGAATTCACGCGGCGTCTCATTCACCGGCACCCAGCCGGCCCAGTCGTAACGCGCGTCCCAGCCCGGTGCCGGCACCAGGCCATGCAGGTCGTTGTCGGGCTTGCGCACTGGCACGCGGCCCGGCGCCACAAAGCCGATGCGGCCATCGCGGTCGGCCACCACCATGTTTTGCATCGGTGCAATCCACCCTTTGCTGGCCTCGACGAAAGCTTGCACCGAGGTCGCGCGGTTGAAGGCCAGCCCGGTGGCCACGGTGTCGCCATCGGGGTCCAGCGCCGTCCAGCGCATGGCCAGCGCGTACGCCGGGCGGCCCTTGGCGCCGAGCACATCGTCGTGTCCGCCGGCGTCTGAAATGACCGGGCCGTGGCGCGTCCGCCGCACCTTGATGGCGACATCGGGCTGGCCTTTGACCGCGATGGCCTCGGTGCTGGTTTCGAACGGTGCCCAGCCATCAGGCGTTTGGTACTGTGCCGGGTCGTCGGGTTTGATGCGCTCGATGTACAGGTCTTGCACATCGGGCCCCGTGTTGGTGAAGCCCCAGGCGATGTGCTCGTTTTGCCCCAGCACCACCGTGGGCAGACCGGGCATGCTGGCCCCCGCCACCTTGATGCCCGGCGCGTACAGGCGCACGAAGTACCACAGCGCCGGGGCACTGAGCTTCAGGTGCGGGTCGTTGGCCAGCATGCGCTTGCCCGTGGTGGTGTGGCTGCCGGCCAGCACCCAGTTGTTCGAGCCCACGCCCTCCACGCCTGATTCGGGTGCGATGTCTTGCAGCCGGTTCCAAGCGCTCTTGGTGCTGGCGCGCAGGTTCAAGCTTTGGAACAGCTGGGCGTAGTCGGCCGTGGGCGGGTAGCTGTCACCCGGGTAGGGCGGGATGAGTTGATTCACCCGCGCCACCGACATCTTCAGCGCCAGGCGCAGGCGCTGCAGCTCGGTGCCCCAGTTTCCGCCCAGATCCCACGCCATCATGATGCCCCAGGCCAGGCTGTCGACTTCGCTCCAGTCTTCGGGCTGCAAGCCCAGGAGCATGAACTCCGGCGGTCGCGCCTTCATGTGGCTGCGCACGTACGTGTTGATGCCGCGCGCGTAGGCACTGAGCGCGGCGCGCGCCTCGCCTTTGGTTTGCTCCCACTGCGCCTGCGCGGCGCGGCGCACGCCCAGCGCGCGCAAGAAGCGGTCGGTTTCAAGTGCGCCCAGGCCAAAGCCTTCGGCCAGCCGGCCTGAGCCGATGCGCTTGTGGGTTTCAAGTTGCCATAGCCGGTCTTGGGCATGCACCACGCCCAGGCCGAACATCAGGTCATTCGAGTTGCCGGCGTGGATGCTGGGAATGCCATCGGCGTCGCGCTCGATGCGCACCTCGCCCTGGATGCCGGCCATGTTCAGGCGGCCATCTTGCTTGGGCAATACCAGCAAGCTGTAGACCCACAACGTTGCGGCCAGCGCCACCAACAGCGCCAGCACCGCCCACAGAAAACGAAATATCCAGCGCATCCAACAAGCTCCGAAATGCCAGCGTCAAGGCTAACCCGCAGGTCTGCGGGGCGCATCGGTACTTGTTCCACGCACCAGCAAGTGCGGGGGCAGGTGCGGGTGTAAACAGCAAGGCGCACAGGCCGCTGTTCCAGGCCTTAGCACGTGGGCTGCGCTCGAACAATGACTCAAGTTCACAGCGCCGTGTCCGATCTCACACCCATGATGCCTTTTCCACTGTTGTCACGCCTGCGCCAGCGCGAGAGCGCTGCGTCGGGCATGGCCTCGGGCCTGCATTCGCGCACCGAGGTCACCCCGCCGTCACTGCGCCAGGCACCCAGCAGCCTGCCGCGGCGCCTGTGGTTCTGGCTGCTGGCGCCTGCGCCCTTGCAGGCAGCCCCGCCCTTGAACCGGCTGCCGCCGGTGCGCCAGGCCTTCCTGCACGTGTTGCTCGACTTGCCCTGCGGCCCGAGCCAGAGCCTGGCCCAGCGCATCAGCCACGCCCATTCATTGCGCGAGTTGTGGCACTTGCGCGCCGAGGTCTACCACCTGGTGGCCGTGCATCACAGCCAAAGCGAAGCCGAAGGCCGCTTGCAGGCGCTGAACCGCCACTTCCCCACTCGCACCCCCCGCGGCAGCCTGGCCACGCAGTATTCATGACGCCCAACTCAGCCCAGGCCGCACCGCGGCATTACCTCGACAACGCCGGCCTGCCCGGCGCCGGCCTGCCGCATGACCGGGTGGCTCGCATCGCTGCGCGCCGCGCCTTCGTCGAGCTCAAGGTCACGTTCCAGGTGGCCGTTGCCGGCCTGAGCGGCGTACGCGGCCAGTGGCTGCAACAACAGGTGCGACTGGCCGAAGACCCGTTCGATCTGTGGATGCTGCGCGCCTTGGTTTTTGCCAGCCTTTGCAACGACGATCAACAGCGCAAGCGCCTGCAGCGGCACATCGAGTCGGTGTTTCCAGACAGCGCCATGCCGAGCATCGCCGCTTCAGTGTTCTGAACGCGGCGCCGTTGGGCAAAGCCCAATGGCGCAGGAATGACTCGCCTGTGAGGCGCAAGGTTTCACCGCGGCGCATCGCAGTGGCGACGGCGCGACGCGCATAGGCGCCGATCAGGCCG
>JAYUHT010000399.1:0-4241 GCA_043766725.1 Burkholderiales bacterium
CAGCAGCTCCATATAGCGGGCCTTGCTGAATTTGCTGCCCTTGAAGCACTGGCCCAGGCCCCGCAGCGACGCCTTCACCACCTTCATCTGGTTGTTGGCCAGGAAGGCGCCGATGGCGGCACCGAAGATGGTGATCATCTCGAACGGCAGCGCCTTCAGGATGACGCTGATGTTGCCGCCGTGCACGATGTACACGCCGAAGATGCAGCCCATGGCCAGGGCCCAACCAATGAGGACGAACATAGCTTTCTATCCAGCAGGGGCGGCGCCAGGCGCCGCGGTGGGGCAGGCCGTTGCCGGCATGCCCGCTTCAGCCGGTTTTATCGGCCGGCCGGCGCGAAACTTTTGCTTGGCGACCTTCGGCAAGCGCGCCCGCGCCTGCGATGCGGTAGGCCCAGACCGGCTTGCCCTGCGGCGTGCTGCACGCCACATCGGCGTTGGCTTCAGCGGCGAATTCCAGGCTGACCAGCCAGCTGCCCGCTCGCATCTGCGTGCGCGCCTTGTGCAGCGCGCGCGCCATGCTTTCGGGGCGCTGGAAGAGGTAGATCAGGTCGAAATTGCCCCAGTCCTGCGCCCACATGTCGCCCCGCTGCACCTGCGCAAACGCGCAGCGACGGCGCGCCCACAGCGCCAGCGGCCAGCTCCACTCCACGCCACGCAAGCAGGCCTGTGGGTAGGCCTGGCGCAAGGCCAGCAAACCGTCGCCCAGGCCGCAACCGGCGTCCAAAATGTGCGCGCCCTCGGGCAACGGCAACGCCGCCGGCAAGGCATTCAAGGCACCGGCCGGTGTGGGAAACATCGGCGCATCGTTCCAGGTGCGCCAGGGGTACGCGCACAGCAGCAGCGCCAGCAGCACCAGCCACAGCCAGGGCGGCGCATCGGCCTGCAAACCCAGGCCCAGGTAAGACAGTGGAAAGCCCAGCGAAATGACGCTGCGGCGCATGCGCGTGGCGCCCAGGCCGCGCGCGAGCACGCTCAACAGCATGCTTAGGCCCAACGCAAACAGGCTTGACAAGCCCAGCCAGGTGAGCGCGCCATACAGCGCCCAGGCCAGCGACCAAACGGCCAGTGCCGGCAGTGGCCAGCGCAGGCGCTGCGCGACTTTGGCTTGAATTTGCCAGGGGTTGACGAGTTGCATGCCGCCATGCTGGCTTCATGCGGGTTGGTGCAGCGGGCCGAAAACGCTGCCCGCGCGCGGCCAATTCCCGGGAGGTTTCAGATTGGTCCGCGGGCTGGGCACTGGGGCGGCAAGGTGTTCACCGACCCGAAGCGATTGACATGCTCATTAGAATTTCGCCATCAAGCGTGGCTACCCGCACCTCATCTCGAAGGGCCGTTGCGCCCGCGCTGGCGTTGCGTCTTGCGCCGCGGCCGCGAGCTGAATGCGTCGCAGGCCAGTTGACAATGCCCATTCGCCGACCGGTGCCAGCCTGCGGCTGAATCTGGACCCGCCTGGGTTGCGCTGCATCCACGCCAACACCGGCATTGACGCACTGACACACTTGAATCCATGACCAAATTGCTTTCGCTGCGTGGCCTGATTCTGGCCACGCTCCTGCTCGCACCGCCCCTGCTCTGGGCGCACGGCATCTCGGCCGAGGATCGCCAGCGCATGCTGGACGGTGGCAACCTGCAGTTCGTGGGGCTGGGCGCCAGCCACATGCTCACCGGCTACGACCACCTGCTGTTCCTGTTCGGCGTGGTGTTTTTTCTGACGACCTTCAAGGAGGTGGTCAAGTTCGTCACCGTCTTCACGCTGGGCCACTGCATCACACTGATCTTCGCCACCTTCTACGGCTGGAGAAGTCCTGGCAAGCGGTGGCCAAGGCGGACAAGATCGAACAGCTCGATGGCAAGCGCAGCAAGGAGTGGAAGTTGAGCGAGCTTCAAGAATTCGGCCGCGGCAGACAAGACCAAGGACACGCTGTACCTCTACTACACGCTGCCGGGCAACTTCATCGCCGCCAACCACACCGGCCAATGAAGCAATGAAGCCACCCTGGCGCGGCCCCGCGGTACAAGGCGGCCTGCTCGCCTTGGTGGCGGCCACCTTGTTCGGTGTCAGCACGCCGCTGGTTCAGCACTTCGGTGCCGGGCTGGGCGCTTTCACCACCGCGGCGCTGCTGTATGCGGGGGCCGCTGCAGTGGGTGCGTTCTCGCGCCGGGGCATCGAGCGCGAGGCCCGCGTCTTGCGCTCGGATCTGCCGCGCTTGCTCGCCATGGCGGGCTTTGGCGCCGTGATCGGCCCGGTGGCGCTGGCCTGGGGCCTGCAGCACACCAGCGGCACCAGCGCCTCGCTGATGCTCACGCTCGAAGCACTGTTCACCGCGGTGCTGGCCTGGCGCCTGTACCGCGAGACGATGGATCGCCGCGTGTGGGCGGCCATGGCCCTGCTGCTGGCCGGTGGCATGGTGCTCGTACTCGACCAGGGCCGCGCAGGCGGGGCGCAGCTGTGGGGCCTGCTGGCCGTGCTGTTGGCCACCGCCGCCTGGGGCGTGGACAACACGCTGTCGCGGGCCGTGGCGCAACGCGATCCGGGCCAGGTGGTGATGGCCAAGGCGGTGCTTGGCGCCACCGCGACCACGTTATTGGCGCTGGCCGTTGGCGAACCCCTGCCAGCGCTCGGCGCAGCGCTGGCGCTGCTTGCCATTGGCGCCAGCGGCTACGGCCTGAGCCTGCGCTTTTACCTGCTGGCCCAGCGTGCCTTCGGTGCCGCACGCACGGGCTCGGTGTTCGCTTTCGCGCCTTTCATCGGTGCTGTCTTCGCCGTGGCGCTGGGTGACCGGTCACCCAGCGGCATGATGGCCCTGGGCAGCGTGCTGATGCTGGCCGGTGTGGTGTTGCACCTGGCCGAGTCCCATGGCCACGAACACGGGCACGAAGCGCAGGAGCACGAGCACGCACACCGGCATGACGACGGCCACCACGACCACTCGCACGACCCGATGCCTGTGGCCGAACACAGCCATCGCCATCAACATCAGCCGCTGCGGCACGCACATGACCACGTGCCCGATGCCCATCACGCACACCACCACTGAGGGCCGGCCCGGCCCGCCGGCTCTATCGTTTGCCGGGCGCACAAAAAAAGGCGGGTCCCGAAGGACCCGCTTAAGACACAGCGGACTGTGCCAGGAGGAGACAAGCAAGAAACCAGGAACACTCAAGCTTCTGTCTTATCGGCCGCAACGGCCGCGACTGAAGCTAGTGTTGGTGAGCCGGTGCTGCCGCGGCGGCGCCAGCGGCAACAGTAGGCAATTGAAGCGCTTTGGCCAGCTTGGCCTGGGCCGGCGCGGGGTGGCGTTCGCTCATGCGCAGCGCCCCGGCGAGCTTGCCCTTGCCGGCGCGTGCCGGCGGGTTGCACAGCGCACACACATAGTGGCGCGCAATCTCGTGCGGGTGGGTGATGAAGTGACCGGCGCAACTGCGGCAAGCGGTCATGGTGAGCATGCCGTTGTCGACGAACTTCACCAGGCGCCAGGCGCGTGTCACGCTGAGCAGCGGTTCCAGGCCTTGCGACTGCACCTGCTCCAGGTAGAGCTGGTAGGCCTTGATGATGGTGTCGATCTCTTCCAGCGCCGCGGTCTTGTTCAGGTATTCGTGGATGTTCAGGAACAGGCTGCCGTGGATGTTGGGCTGCCAGGTCATGAACCAATCGGTGGAGAACGGCAACTGGCCCTTGCTCGGGCTCCTGCCAGCCACTTCTTTGTACAAACGCAGCAAGCGCTCGTAGCTCAGGTCCGTTTCGCTTTCCAGCACCTGCAAGCGCGCGCCGAGCTGAATCAGCGTGACGGCGCGTTCGATCTGCCGGGCTTCGGTGAGGATGCTCTTGCTGCGGGCCATGTCGGGGTCTCCTGGCGGTGTTGTCTTGTGTGGCAGTCGGGGGGCTAGATCGAAGCGACGGCGGCGGGCCGCCGCCGCGCGGCCTCAATTCAAGCCGCTTCCTGGTGGCGCCCGGCCATCAGGATCGAGGCGTGCAGGCGGCTGACGCTTTCATTGGCCGCGCTTTTGCCGTGGCTGGTGAGCAGGTTCCACACCAGGTCGTCGTCCATGCGGAAGCGGCACAGCAGGGTGTTGCCCGCGGCCACCTTCATCAATTGCGCCGGGGTCAGAGTGATGATCAGCTTGGCCGTGTCTTCGTTCACGCCCAGCCGGAACAGGGCCTGGTCTATGTCGGCACGGATCAGGCTTTGGGCCAGCATCAAGTAGGACAGGTTGGCTTCACGAATCTCGGCCAGGAT
>JAYUHT010000400.1:0-4207 GCA_043766725.1 Burkholderiales bacterium
GGGGCTGAAAACCTATACGCAGGAAGTAGACACCGCTGCCGGGCGGCGCATCCGCGTGCGGGTCGGCCCGTTTGAGAACCGGGCTGAAGCCGACCAGGCCGCCGCCCGGTTGCGCCAGGCCAAGTTGCCCGCGGCCGTGTTGGTGCTGTGATGCCTCTGGCCGTGCCCGACCTGGCTTGGCTTGACTGGGTGATCCTGGCCGTGCTGGCCATTTCGGTGGTGGTGGGCCTGGCGCGCGGCCTGGTGTTTGAATTGCTGTCGCTGGCCGGTTGGGTGGTGGCCTATTTCGCCGCGCGCTGGGCGGCGGTTGATGTCGCACGCATGCTGCCGGTGGGCGAAGCGGGGTCGGCCATGAACCACGCCGCCGGCTTTGCCGTGGCGTTCATCGCCGCCCTGATGGCGTGGGCGCTGCTCAGCCGCTTGCTGCGCATGGCCATTCACGCCACGCCGCTGAGCGTGGTCGACCGCGTGCTGGGCGCGGCCTTTGGCATTTTTCGCGGCCTGTTGTTGCTGCTCGCAGTGGCCACGGTGGTCAACTTCTCGCCGGCCGTGAAGTCGCCCGCGTGGCAACAATCGCAAGGCGCGCACTGGCTCGATGCGTTGCTGCAAGGGCTCAAGCCTTTGCTGCCCCCTCAAGTGCAAGGTTATCTCCCGGCCTGACCCGCCCGTTCCATTGCAGACCTCTCCACAGGACACCCCACCATGTGCGGCATCGTCGGCGTCATCTCCGCAGGGCCGGTCAACCAGTTGATCTATGACGCGCTGCTGTTGTTGCAGCACCGCGGGCAAGACGCGGCGGGGATCGTCACCATGCAAGACACCAAGTGCTTCATGCACAAGGCCCGCGGCATGGTGCGCGACGCCTTTCGCACGCGCAACATGCGCGCCTTGCCGGGCAACGTCGGCCTGGGGCAGGTGCGCTACCCCACCGCCGGCAATGCCTACAGCGAGGAAGAGGCGCAACCGTTTTATGTGAACGCACCGTTCGGCATCGTGCTGGTGCACAACGGCAACCTCACCAATGCCGCGGCGCTGAAGCGCGAACTGTTCGACATCGACCGGCGCCACATCAACACCGGCAGCGACACCGAAGTGCTGATCAATGTGCTGGCGCACGAGATCGAATTGGCCGCGCGCGGCCTGCCGCTGTCGCCCGAAACGGTGTTTCGCGCCGTGGCCGGTGTGCACCGGCGGGTGAAGGGCAGTTATGCGGTGGTGGCACTGATTGCCGGCCACGGCCTGCTGGCCTTTCGCGACCCCTTCGGCATCCGGCCTTTGGCATACGGTGAACGCGATGGGCCCGATGGCAGCGAGGTGATGGTGGCCAGCGAGTCGGTGGCACTCGAAGGCACGGGCCGCCGCCTGGTGCGAGACGTGGCGCCCGGCGAGGCGCTGTTTGTTGACATGGCCGGCAAGGCACACACCCGGCAATGTGCTGACCACCCCAGCCTGCACCCCTGCATCTTCGAGTACGTGTACCTGGCCCGGCCCGATTCGGTGATGGACGGCATCTCGGTTTACCAGGCGCGGCTGAACCTGGGTGAATCACTGGCGCAGCGTGTCATCAACACCTTGGCGCCGAGCGATATCGATGTGGTGATTCCAATTCCCGAGTCAAGCCGCCCGTCGGCCATGCAACTGGCGCAGAAGATCGGCCGCCCGTACCGCGAAGGCTTCGTGAAGAACCGCTATGTGGGCCGCACCTTCATCATGCCCGGCCAGGCGGTGCGCAAGCAGAGCGTGCGCCAAAAGCTCAATGCCATCGGCGTTGAATTCAAGGGCCGCAATGTCTTGCTGGTTGACGACTCCATCGTGCGCGGCACCACCAGCAAGGAGATCGTGCAGATGGCGCGCGAGGCCGGTGCGCGCAAGGTCTACATGGCCTCGGCGGCGCCGCCGGTGCGCTTCCCGAATGTGTACGGCATCGACATGCCCACGCATGAAGAGCTGATCGCCTTTGGCCGCACGGCCGACGAGATCCGCCAGTTCATCGGCGCCGACGCGCTGATCTACCAAGACGTTGATGCGATGAAGCGCGTGATCAAGGCGCTGAACCCGAAGCTCGATGGCTTCGATGCTTCGTGCTTCGACGGCCACTACATCACCGGCGACATTTCGGTCGATGAATTCGCCGTGATGCGCCGCCAGCGCGACCAGGCGGCCAGCAGCAACGACCCCAGCAGCCATTCCCGCCTGGCCTTGCAAGGCGCGGTGGACTCCCAAGCATGACTGATGGAAAGAAAAAGCTGCCGCGCGTGACGCTGCCCCGCGTGATGCTGCCCACTACGGTGCGGCGCGATACATTGGCCGTGCGCGAAGGGCTGCCGCGCTCGCAGTGGGGCGAGAACTCCGAGGCCTTGTTCCTGACCAGCAGCTTCGTGCAGCCTGATGCGGCCACGGCCGCGCGCCGGTTTGCCGACGAAGAAGAGTCCTTCACCTATGCGCGCTTCGGCAACCCCACGGTGATGATGATGGAGCGCCGCCTGGCTGCGCTGGAAGGCACCGAGGCCTGTATCGGCACCAGCAGCGGCATGGCGGCCAACCTGTTGCTGTTGATGGGCTTGTTGAAGGCGGGTGATCACGTGGTCTGCTCACGCAGCGTGTTCGGCACCACGATGCGCTTGATTCAAACCGACATGGGCAAGTTCGGTGTCGAATCCACCTTCGTCTCACAAACCGACTTGGATCAATGGCGCACCGCCATGCGCCCGAACACCAAGCTGCTGTTGGCAGAGTCGCCCACCAACCCGCTCACCGACGTGTGCGACATCGCGGCACTGGCCGAGATCGCCCACCAGGGTGGCGCCTTGCTCGCCATCGACAACAGCTTTTGCTCGCCGGCCTTGCAAAGCCCGGTGGCCTTCGGTGCCGACTTCGTTCTGCACTCGGGCACCAAGTATCTGGATGGCCAGGGCAGGGTGATCGCGGGCGCGTTGTGCGGGCCGGCTGAGCTGCTGAAGACCAAGATGTACCCGCTCATGAAATCAGCCGGGCTGACACTGTCGCCCTTCAATGCCTGGGTCGTGCTGAAGGGCATGGAAACGCTCTCGGTGCGCATGCCCGTGCACAGCGCGCGCGCCTTGCAGTTGGCGCGCTGGTTGAGCGAGCAGCCGCAGGTGGTGCGGGTGCATTACCCCGGCCTGCCTGCCCACCCGCAGCATTCGTTGGCAATGCGCCAGCAAGGCGGCAGCGGCGGCGCGGTGTTGGCGTTTGACGTGGGTGGCCGCAGCACCGAAGCCATGCGCGAACGCGCCTTCAAGGTGATCGATGCAACGCAGGTCTGTTCCATCACCACCAACCTGGGTGATGTCAAAACCAGCATCTGCCACCCTGGCACCACTTCGCACGGCCGCTTGAGTGAAGCGCAGCGTCAAGAGGCCGGCATCACGCAAGGGCTGATCCGCGTGGCCGTGGGCCTGGAAGACGTGCAAGACCTGCAAGACGATCTGGCGCAGGCGTTGGCCGCGGTGGCGGCATGACATCCACGCGCACGCGCTTTGCGCCCAGCCCCACCGGGTTTATTCACCTGGGCAACATCCGCTCGGCGCTGTACCCATGGGCCTTCGCACGTGCCACCGGCGGCCAATTCATCCTGCGCATTGAAGACACCGATGCCGAGCGCTCGTCGCAAGAAGCCGTTGACGCCATCCTCGAAAGCATGGCCTGGCTGGGCCTGGATCACGACGAAGGCCCGTTCTATCAAATGCAGCGCATGCCGCGCTACCGCGAGGTGTTGCAGCAACTGGTTGATGCCGGCGCGGCCTACCCTTGCTACATGAGCACGGCCGAACTCGATGCGCTGCGCGAACGCCAAACCGCGGCCAAGCAAAAGCCACGCTATGACGGCACCTGGCGCCCCGAAACCGGCAAGGCCTTGCCCGCACCGCCGCCCGGCGTGCCGCCGGTGCTGCGCTTCAAGACGCCGCAGGGCGGTGAGGTGGCGTGGGACGACAAGGTCAAAGGCCGCGTGGCCTTCAGCAACGATGAACTCGATGACCTGGTGATCGCCCGCCCCGACGGCACACCCACGTATAACTTCTGTGTGGTGGTGGATGACATCGACATGGCCATCACCCATGTCATTCGCGGTGACGACCATGTCAACAACACCGAAATTGTAGGTCGGCACACCGTCGGCGCGCATGATAACGAGGTCGTCCAGCTCGCGATTGGCAATCGTGATCGGGCCTTTCACCAGATCGTTCCA
>JAYUHT010000401.1:0-4187 GCA_043766725.1 Burkholderiales bacterium
CGGCTGGACGCAAAAGGTGGTGGATGGCATCAAAGCCACCGGCAAGCCCGTGGTGGGCTTCGGCATCGAGCTGCATGGCGACCACGACACCATCATGCGCGCCAGCAAGGCGGCGCGCGAATACGTGCAGTGGGCCAGCGAGAAGCAGCGCGAAACCTGCACCATCGAAGAGCTGTGGGTCAGCACCAAATGCGGTGAGAGCGACACCACCAGCGGCTGCGGCGCCAACCCCACGGTGGGCGATGCGTTCGACAAGCTGCACGCCCTGGGCAGCACGCTGTGCTTTGGCGAAACCACTGAGTTGACCGGCGGTGAACACATCGTGGCCGCGCGCTGTGCCAACGATGCCGTGCGCGAACAATTCATGTTCATGTTCAACCGCTACCAAGACGTGATCAACCGCCACAAGACGAGTGACCTGTCTGACAGCCAGCCCACCAAGGGCAACATCGCCGGCGGCTTGACCACGATTGAAGAGAAGGCGCTGGGCAACATCCAGAAGATCGGCAAGAAGTGCACCGTCGATGGCGTGATCGACAAGGCCGAAATGCCCACCCACCCGGGGCTGTGGTTCATGGATTCGTCATCGGCCGCGGCCGAGATGGTCACGCTGTGCGCGGCCTCGGGCTACGCGCTGCACTTTTTCCCCACCGGCCAGGGCAATGTGATCGGCAACCCGATCGTGCCGGTCATCAAGATCTGCGCCAACCCGCGCACCGTGCGCACGATGAGTGAGCATGTGGATGTCGATGTCACGGGCTTGCTGCAGCGCGAACTCACGCTCGACCAGGCCGGCGACAGCTTGCTCGAAAACATGCTGCGCACCGCCAACGGCCGCCTCACCGCCGCCGAGGCGCTGGGCCACCGCGAATTCGTGTTGACGCGGCTGTACGAGTCGGCCTAACTCGCGTTAAGCAAAGTCACAACATGGCGCGCATCGTCATCACCGAATTCATGGACGAGCGTGCCGTCGCGCAACTGCGCGCCGCGCACGATGTGCTGTACGACGCGGCCCTGGTTGACGACGCGGCGCGCATGCAGCGTGAAGCCGCCACGGCCCAGGCTTTCATCGTGCGTAACCGCACCCAAGTGCGCAGCGAACTGCTCGCCGCATTGGCGCAGTGCAAAGTGATTGGCCGCCTGGGCGTGGGGCTGGACAACATCGACGTGCCGGCCTGTGCAGCGCGCGGCATGCAGGTCATTCCGGCCAGCGGCGCCAATGCGCTCAGCGTGGCCGAATACGTGGTGGGCACGGCCATGCTGCTGCTGCGCGGGGCCTACAGTGCCACCGAGGCAGTGGCCGCCGGGCAATGGCCGCGCAATGCCTTGTCGAACGGCCGTGAAGTGGGCGGCAAAACATTGGGCTTGATAGGCTTCGGCGCAATCGGCCAACTCACTGCCAGGCTGGCGCGCGGCTTAGGCATGCAGGTGCTGGCGTTTGACCCGCTGATGACTGCCGACCACCCCGTTTTCGCCCAAACCGGTGTGCGCTGCGGCAGCTTGGATGAAGTGGTCGGCACGAGCGATGTGCTCAGTCTGCATGTGCCGTTGGTCGCCAGCACCAAGGGCCTGTTCAACGCCGAGCGCATTGGCGCCATGAAGCCGGGCGCGGTGCTCATCAACACCGCGCGTGGCGGCATCGTTGATGAGGTGGCGTTGGCCGCGGCGCTGAAGAGCGGCCACCTCGGCGGCGCGGCGATTGACGTGTTCGGCGCCGAGCCCTTGCCTGCATCCGCTCACTTCGATGGTTGCCCGAACTTGCTGCTCACCCCGCACGTGGCCGGCGTGACCTTCGAGGCCAACGAGCGGGTGAGTTTCATGATCGCGCAGCGCGTGGCGCAGGCCTTGTCAGCATGACCCAGATGAGCATGGCACAGGCCCGCTTGGCCGTGGCCCAGGCGCTGCAAGCCGCGGGCGCCACGCCGGCCATGGCCGCCAGCACGGCGCGCGCCTTGGTCTTGGCCCAGGCGCAAGACCTGGGCTCGCACGGCCTGAGCCGCGTAGCCCAATACGCCTTGCATTTGCGCAACGGCCGCGTCAACGGCGCCGCGCTGCCGCAGGTGCTGCGGCGAAAAGGCGGCGCGTTGTTGGTCGATGCGCAAGAGGGCCTGGCCTTCCCGGCGTGCGAGCTGGCCATCAGCGAAACCATTGCCGCGGCGCGCAGCAACGGCGTGGCTTTTGCGGGTGTGTGCAACAGCCACCACTGCGGCGTGGTGGTCGATCATTTGCGTGCCGTGGCTGCGGCCGGCATGGTGGGCTTGGGCTTCGCCAATTCGCCCGCGGCCATGCCCTTTGCAGGCGGGCGCCACCCGGTGTTCGGCACCAACCCGGTGGCCGCGGTGTTCCCACGGCGTGGCCAGGCGCCGTTAATGATTGACCTCAGCCTGAGCGAAGTGGCGCGCGGCAAGCTGATGGTGGCGGCCAAGGAAGGGCGCGCCATTCCACTGGGCTGGGCGCTCGATGCCGATGGCCAGCCCACCACTGACGCGCAAGCCGGCCTCACCGGCTCGATGCTGCCCGTGGGTGCGGCCAGCAGCCCCAAGGGAGCGATGCTGGCGCTGGTGGTGGAGCTGCTGGTCACGGCCTTGATCGGTTCGCAATTCGGCTTCGAGGCCAGCAGCTTTTTTGTTGATGAAGGCAACCGGCCGCGCATCGGCCAGGCCTTCATCGTGGTCGACCCCGGCGCGCTGGCCGGCAGTGCACATTACCTTGATCGCGTTGAGGTGTTGATCGCTGAACTGCTGAAGGACGACGCTGTGCGCCTGCCCGGTGTGCGCCGTGAAGCGCTGCGCCTGCGGGCTGAAGCCGAAGGCTTGAATGTGCCCGACGCCTTGCTGGCCAGTTGGGCGGCATGAAGCTGTTTTCAGGAGGCACTGCCATGTCTAGACGACTTCTGCTCGCGCTCGCGCTGATTGGCCTGCTGCCCGCCATGGCCCAGGCACAGGCTGACTACCCCAAGCCCGGCAGCACCTTGCGCTATGTGGTGCCCTTCCCGCCCGGTGGCCTAACCGATGTGATGGCGCGCCTGGTGGGCCAGCAACTCGGCGCGCGCTGGGGTGTCACCGTGGTCATCGACAACAAGCCCGGCAACGGCGGCCAGATTGGCGCCGATGCCGTGGCCAAGGCGCCAGGCGATGGCCACACGCTGCTGGCCATCACCCTCACGCATGCGGCCAACGTCACGCTGTTCAAGGGCCGCGCGCCGTATGACTTCCAGCGCGACTTCAAACCCGTGGCGTTGCTGGCCGGCTCGCCCATGCTGGTGGTGGTGCCGGCGGCCAGCCCGATCAAAGACTTCAAGGACCTGCTCGCCCAAGTGGGCCAGGGCAAGAAGTTCAATGCCGGCTCATCGGGCAACGGCACGCCGCCGCACCTGACGCTGGAGCTGTTTGCGAATTTGGTGAAGGGCGACGTGCAGCACATCCCCTACAAGGGCGGCGCACCGTCGATGACTGACCTGATCGGTGGCCAGCTCGACCTGATTTTTTCCAACATGCCCGAGAGCATCGCGCATGTGAAGAGCGGCAAATTGCGCGCGCTGGCCATTGCCAGCAAGGAGCGCCACGCCCTGGTGCCCGACGTGCCCACCACCGCTGAAGTGGGCCTGCCGGAGCTGCTGGTGGAAAACTGGACGGCCATCATGGTGCCCGCGGCCACACCCGACGCCGTAGTGGCCAAACTCGGTGCCGAGGTGCTGAACATCATGGCCAGCGCCGAGATCACCGAGCGCGCCCGCACCCAGGGCTTTCGCGTTGATGCGTGCGGTTCGCGCGAGTTTGCGCCTTACCTCAAAGATGAAATCGAGCGCTGGGGCCGCATCATCACCGTGGCAAAGATTCAGGCCGACTGAATGCCCGGTTAACGTGGCAAGCCGGGCGTAAACCGAGCTCAGCGACGCGCTTTTCGTGCCGCCGTGCTGCCGCGTTCAACCAGGCTCCAAGGCACCGCTTGGCCGGCCACTGGCTGGTGCGTGAGGCCTGATGCCTGCAACTGAGCCAGCAAAGTGGCCGCCGTCTCGTGGCCAATCTCGTAGCGCGGTGGCCGCACGCTGGTGACTCCTTGGCCTAACTGCCGGCTCAAGGGGAAATCACCAAAGCCCATCAACGCCACCTGGCCCGGCACCTGCACACCGCGGGCCTGGGCTTCTAGCCAGGCACCGCAGGCCAGGTGGTCGTTGGCGAAGGCGA
>JAYUHT010000402.1:0-11032 GCA_043766725.1 Burkholderiales bacterium
GCCAGCAAGCTGGTGAAAGACACCAAGGTGGTGGGCATGGTGGGCAGCTCCAGCTTCGTGGAGTGCGGTGCCAACAACAAGCTGTATGAAACCGAAGGCGTGGCCGTCATTTCAGGCGTGGGTGTGCCGCGCGCCTGCTTCTTTGGCAAGAACTATGTCTCGTTCAACTCCGGCCCGCGCCAAAGCACAGTGGGTGCGGCGCAGTACATCGTTGAGACGCACAAGCTCAAGAGCATCACCTGTGTGGCCCCGGGCATTCCGGGCTTTGGTGACTGGGTGTGCGGTGGCGTTGAAAGCTATGGCAAGACGGCCGGCATCCCCGTGAAGACAGTGATCTTCGACCCGGGTGCGCTCGACGGCAACGCCATTGCCTTGCAAATCTCCGCCGCCAAGAGCGAAGGTGTGGTGCTGGGCATGCCGCGCGGCATGATGCTGCCGATCATGACTGCGGCCGAGCAGCAAGACCTGGGCAAGAGCATGAAGTGGGGCCTGCCCACCAGTGCCTATCACGCCGAAATGCCCAAGGCCGTGGGCAAGTACTGGCAAGGCAAGGCCTTCGTCCACATGGAGCTGCAACCCATGGACGCCACCACGCCGGACATGCAGAACTGGAAGGCGATGATGGACAAATACGCCGACAAGAAAGACCCGCGCGACAGCTTCTCGCAAGCCGGCCACCTTTCGGCGCGCGTGGCCACCGAAGCGATGCTGAAGATCAAGGGCACGATCGACCGCAAGTCTGTGCACGATGCCTTCAAGGGCATCACCAACTTCCGCACCGACATGATGTGCGCACCTTGGTACTTCGGCGCCGGTGAACGGCATCAGCCCAACCACCAGGGCCGGGCTGCGCTGTTGCAAGCCGGCGGCTTCAAGACCCTGACGGAGTGCTACACCAGCAAAGACGGCGAATTGGCCGACGTGCTCGAAGCTGAAAAGAAGGGCGGGTTGATTAACTGATGACGTAAGCGGGGCCGCGCACCAGCTCGGCCCCGGCTTGCCCGGCTCAACAT
Source organism: Burkholderiales bacterium (assembly GCA_043766725.1). GTDB lineage: Bacteria > Pseudomonadota > Gammaproteobacteria > Burkholderiales > Burkholderiaceae_C > Rubrivivax. The sequence goes on from JAYUHT010000402.1 coordinate 1,014, forward strand.
GGACACCTTGCTGCCCTTCATCGTCGTTGGCCTGAGCGTCGGCGCGATCTATGCCCTGTCGGGAGTGGGTCTCGTCGTGCTCTACCGCGCCAGTGGCGTGGTGAACTTTGCCTACGGTGCGCTGGGCGGCCTGGCGGCCATGTTGTGCTGGCAGGTGATCGAACTCGACTATGCAGATTGGATAGGGTGGCTGGCCGGCATCGGCAGCGCCACCTTGCTTTCATGGGCCTATGGCCGCTACATCGCGCCGTCGCTCACCCACCAAGACCGCGTGGTGCGGGCCATGGCCACCTTGGGCTTCGCGCTCATGATCATGGGCATTGCGCAGTGGTACTGGGGCGACGACCCGCGCCGCCTGGTGCTGCCCACCGATTCCGGCGGCATTGAATTTGATGGCCGCCGCCTCATCAGCCACACCCGGGTGGCGGCCTTGCTGCTGGCCGCACTGGCCACCTTTGGCATGGCCTGGCTGCTGGCGCGCACGCCGCTGGGCTTGCGCATGCGCGCCCTGCAAAGCAACCGCGTGCTCAGCGCGCTGGTGGGCGTGCGCATCAAGCGCGTGGACACCTGGGCCTGGACGCTGGCCGGCCTGCTGGCCGGCATCTCGGGCCTGTTCATGGGCAACATGGTGCGGCTCAACCCCGTCGTGCTCACTTTCCTGGTGATACCGGCCATGGCCGCGGCCATGGTGGGGCGCATGAACTCGTTGCCCATCACCGTGGCCGGTGGCTTGTTGATCGGCGTGCTGGAATCGCTCACGGCGCTGCAACCTGGTCTGCAACGTTACGGCTCAGCCACGGCGTTTGTGGTCGCCATCGCCGCACTGGCTTGGCAACAGCGCGGCGGCATTGGCCTGTCGCGCGACAACAGTCACATGGAGTAGGTGTGGCAAGCAAGAAGAAAGACCAGCTCGATGTTCCACCGGCCAACACCTGGGGCCGGCTGGCGCCCATGCTCGTCACCTTCTTGCTGGTGGCGCTGATCGGGCCGATGCTGCTTTCGGCCTACTGGCTCAACACCTTCACTACCGTGGCCTGCCTCACGCTGGCCGCGGGCACGGTGGCGCTGCTGTACGGGCAGCTCGGCATGGTGTCGCTGGCGCAGTTTGCGCTGGCCGGTGTGGGTGGCTGGGTCTGTCTGCGCCTGATTCATGGCCTGGGCCTGCCTTTTGAGCTGGCCCTGGTGCTGGGCGCCGTGGTGGCGGGTGTGTTCGGCCTCATCGTCGGCCTGCCGGCACTGCGCATGCGTGGGCTGTACCTGGCGCTGCTCACCCTGATGATCGCCGCAGCCGTGCAAGTGGCTGCCAACGTGATCGGCTTTCCTGATGGCGGGCCTGGTTGGGCCGGCAAGGTTGTGAACGGCCAGCGCGCTTTGATCGAACGGCCCTGGTTGGCCACCAGTGACGCCGCTTATTTTCGCTACACCGTTCTTTGGCTGGCCGCGGGCATGGCACTCATTGAATGGCAACGCGCCAGCAAGCCCGGGCGCGCCTGGGCACTCATCCGCAAGAGCGAAGCCGCGGCCATCAGCGCTGGCGTGAGCGTGGTGGGCTACAAGGCCTGGGCCTTCGCGCTGGGCGGCGCACTGTCTGGCCTGGCCGGTGGCTTGCTTGCGGGCCTGAACGGGCAGCTCGACAACACCGGTTTCCCGGTCTCGCAGTCGATTTTGTTGTTTGCCTTGACCATCGTCGGCGGCGCCTACCACTGGATGGGCGCGGTCTTCGCCGGCCTGCTCATCCGTGCGCTGCCGGCCTTGTTGAACGACCATGGCGTCGATGGCAACCTGGCCAACGCGTTCTACGGCTTCGCCTTACTCGTATCGTTGATTCAAGGCCGCAAAGGCTTGGCCGGGCAGTTGGCTGACTTCTTCAAGTTCGTTCGCATGAGCCGCATCGTTGAAGGCACGGCGAGCTGGCTGCTCATCGCCGCCGTGGTGGCCGGCACGGCAGCAGCCAGCGGCCAGACGGGTCTTGCAGGCGCCTTCTTCATTGCGCTCATTGCGTTGCTGTTTCGCATCGCCATACCCAGTGTGTGCTGGTTGCTGCTGGGCTTCTTCGGCAAGCGTGTGCAAGACGGCGCTGAAGACTTCGAGGCGGCCGTGTCACTGCGCTTGGCGCGCGGCGTGGAGGCGATGGGCCTGGTGCCGGACCACCGCTTGGTGAAGCGCGCCTTGAACTGGTTGTTCATTGGCTTGTTCGTGGGCTGGGTGGCCCACAGCGTGTTCGACGTGCCCTACGGCGCCGCGCTGGCCATCATCTGGGGTGCCATGACCGCCAAGGCCTTGTTGGAGCGCTCGCTGTACCCGCATGTTCTGCCGCTGCGCGCGCGCATCGACGCACGCTTCCCCAAACCCTTTGCGGCCTACCGCTGACAGGCGCGACACATGATCGAGATCAGCGACCTGTGCGTGCAATTCGGTGGCGTCAAACCCATTGATGGCCTGACCGTGAAGCTGCAACGCCCCATCGTCGGCCTGATCGGCCCCAACGGTGCGGGCAAGACCACCTTGCTCAATGTGCTTTCGGGCTTTGTGGTGCCCGTGCGCGGCAGCGTGAGTGTGGACGGCACCAGCCTGGCCGGTGTGGCGCCACACCGTCGCGCAGCTATGGGCCTGCGCCGCACGTTTCAAACCGACCAGATTGCTGAAGACCTGAGCTTGAAGGAAAACGTGCTTGCCGTGGCCGACCATGCCATGTTTGAAGACGGTGCCGGGGCTGAGAAGGCCGTGCTCAGTGCCATCAACTTCGTTGGCTTGAGCCACCGCGTGAACCGCCGCGGCAGCGAGCTTTCAACCGAAGAGCGCCACCTGGGCGAAATTGCCAAGGCCGTGATCGGCCGGCCCAAGTTGGTGATGCTCGACGAACCCGGCGCCGGCCTGTCAGGCACCGAGTCTGCGCACCTGGAACGTGTGATCAAGAACATTCCCACATACTGCGGTGCGCAGGTGTTCCTGGTCGATCACGATGTCGACTTGATCGCCGCGTGCTGCCACGAAACCATGGTGCTCGACTTCGGCAAGCTGCTGGCCCTGGGCAACACCGCAGAGGTGTTGAACGACCCCGATGTGCAGCGCGCCTATCTGGGCGACTTCAGTGCGCTTGAAGCGGCTATGGGGGTGAATTGACTCCCCCCCTACGCGCTTCGCGCGCCCCCCTCAAGGGGGCAACGCCAGCGGCCCGGCGAAGCCGGTTCCGCGGCGTTCGCGTGGGTCCGCGCGCTTCGTGCGCCCCGGGTGGCGCTTGGCGTCATGGACAGCTGACATGACAACCTTAGAGAACAGCCAGCTTCGGGTTGATAACCTGGTGATGGTGCGTGGCACCAAAGCCGTCGTTCATGCGATTGAGTTGCGCGTCGCGCCAGGCCGCATCACCGCGCTCATGGGCGCCAACGGTGCGGGCAAGACCAGCACGGTGCTGGGCATTGCCGGCGTGGTGGAGCCGGCCTTCGGCGAGATCTGGCTGGATGGCGTGGACCTGGCCGGGCGCGATGCTGATGAGATTCGCCGCCGCGGCATCGCCACCGTGCCCGAAGGCCACCAGGTGCTGCGCGAGCTGAGCGTGCGCGACAACCTGCGTGTGGCTGGCGGCTCGCTTGCGCGCGGCGAGCTGAGCGCGGCGCTGGACCGCGCACTGGAGCTCTTTCCTGAATTGAAAGAACGCCTGAACCAAATGGCGGGCGATTTGTCTGGTGGCCAGCAGCAAATGGTGGCCCTGGCCCAGGCCATGGTGGTGCCGCCCAAGTTCTTGGTGATTGACGAACTCAGCTTCGGCCTGGCGCCACTGATCGTGGCCCGGCTGGTGCCGGTGATTCGGCGCATAGCAGCCGGTGGTGTGGGTGTCCTGTTGATTGAGCAGTTCACGCACCTGGCCTTGGCCTTGGCCGACCATGTCTACGTGATGAGCCGCGGCAAGGTGTCGTATGACGGCGAGCCGGCCAGGTTGCGCAGCGACCCAGAAATCTTGCACAAAGCCTATTTCCCTGTCAGCGACCGCGAAGCGGTGGGCCTGAGCTAACAAGGATCATCCATGGACGCCAAAGTCACCAAAAAGAAGCTCGGCCTGAAGGAACGCTACGCCGCCAACACGCGCGGCCTGCACTGGGACACCACCTATCAGCCTATGGACAAGGTCTTCCCCTTCGACAAGTACGAAGGCATCGTGATCCACGATTGGGACAAGTGGGAAGACCCTTTCCGCCTGACCATGGACGCCTACTGGAAGTACCAGGGCGAGAAGGAGAAGAAGCTCTACGCCGTGATCGAAGCCTTTGCGCAGAACCACGGCGAGCTGGGTGTGACCGATGCGCGCTACATCAATGCACTGAAGCTGTTCATCCAGGGCGTCACACCGCTGGAGTACTACGCGCACCGCGGCTTTTGCCATGCCGGGCGCCAGTTCACGGGGGCGGGTGCGCGTGTGGCCGCGCAGATGCAGGCGGTGGACGAACTGCGCCACTTCCAGACCGAAACCCACGCCATCAGTCACTACAACAAGTATTACAACGGCCTGCACAGCGCCAACCATTGGTTCGACAACGTCTGGTACCTCTCGGTACCCAAGAGCTTCTTTGAAGATGCCTTCTCAGGCGGGCCGTTTGAATTTCTCACGGCGGTGAGTTTCAGCTTCGAGTACGTGCTCACCAATCTGCTGTTCGTGCCCTTCATGAGCGGCGCGGCGCACAACGGCGACATGAGCACCGTGACCTTCGGCTTCAGCGCGCAAAGCGATGAAAGCCGGCACATGACCCTGGGCATCGAATGCATCAAGTTCATGCTCGAACAAGACCCGGCCAACGTGCCCATCGTGCAGCGCTGGATGGACAAATGGTTCTGGCGCGGCTACCGCTTGCTCACGCTGGTGGCCATGATGCAGGACTACATGCTGCCCAAGCGCGTGATGAGCTGGAAGGAAGCCTGGGAGATGTACGCCGAAGAGAACGGCGGCGCGCTGTTCGCTGACCTGAAACGTTATGGCATCCGTGAGCCCAAGGGCTGGAAAGACGCCTGCGAAGGCAAGAACCACATCAGCCACCAGGCCTGGAGCACCTTCTACCAATACAGCCACGCCGCGGCCTTTCACACCTGGCTGCCCACTGAAGACGAGATGAGCTGGCTTTCAAGCAAGTACCCTGACAGCTTTGATCAGAACTACCGCGCGCGTTTCGAACACTGGGGCCGCGCGGCGGCGAAGGGCGGTGAAGGCCGCTGGTTCAACCAATACCTGCCCATGCTGTGCCAGGTCTGCCAGGTGCCCATGCTGTTCACCGAGCCCGGCGACCCCACGCAAATCTGCTTCCGTGAAAGCAGCTACCACGGCATGAAGTACCACTTCTGCTCGGATCACTGCAAGGAGATCTTCGACAACGAACCCGCCAAGCTCTCGCAGGCCTGGCTGCCGGTGCACCAGATCTACCAGGGCAGTTGCTATCCGCCGGACATCAACCCGGCCTCGCCCGGCGACAGCCCGGTGCGCGAAGTGCTGCGCTACTACGGCGTGAACGGCGGTGAAGACAACGGCGACTTCAACACCAGCCAGGATCGCAAGAACTTTGCCAAGTGGAGCAAGCGTGGCAAGCCGGGAAACGAGGTGGGTAAATGAGTGCGGGCCGAGCGCCGGGCCGCTCCCAAGCCGGCCCGCATCCCCTCGGGGGATCGCCCGACGTACCCGACGGGCGAGGGGCTGACACTTACTTGCGCACCGTGGGGCCTTACCCGCTGCGCCAACAGGATACCGAAGACCGCTTTTACGGCAAGCGGCTCATCTACCTGAGCTGGGAGAACCACCTCATGTATGCCGCGCCGTTTTGCGTGCCCTTGCCGCCCAATTTGCCCTTCGGCGCCCTGGTGCGTGATGTGCTGCCGGAGCTGTATGGCGAGCACCCCGAGTTCGAGCAAATCGATTGGCAACGCACGCGCTGGTTCAATTCAAGCAAGCGCTTCGTGCCCGACTTCGGCAAGTCCATCGAGCATCACGGGCTCTGCCACAAGTCGCTCATCCGTTTTCACACGCCCCAGCTTGAGGGCAGCCGCACCAAGAACGCGGCGGGGCACCACGGTTTCTAACCGTTCGTTCCATGTCACAACGCCTCACCATTGAACCGCTCGGCGCGACCATCGAGGTCGAGGACGGGCAAACGCTGCTCGATGCCGCCTTGCGCCAAGGCATCTACATTCCGCACGCCTGCGGCCATGGCCTGTGCGGCACCTGCAAGGTGCAGGTCACGGGTGGTGAGGTGGAGCATGGCATCTACAACCCGTTTGCGTTGATGGACTTCGAGCGCGACGAAGGCATGGCGCTGGCCTGCAGCGCCACGCTGCTGTCTGACGCCACCATCGAAGCCGACATCGACGACGAGCCCGATGCCCGCATCATTGCCGTGCGCGATTTCAACGCCACGGTGAGCCGCATCGAAACCCTCTCACCCACCATCAAGGCCATCTACCTGAAGCTGGGTGGCGAGCTTGATTTCCAGGCCGGCCAGTATGTGCAACTGCGCCTGCCAGGCGTTGACGGCGACCGGCCGTTTTCCATCGCGAACGCGCCGGCCGATGTGCAAGCCCGCGGCGAAATAGAGATCAACGTTCGGCTGGTGCCAGGCGGCGCCGGCACGGCCTACCTGCACAACGAGCTGAAGGTGGGTGACACGCTGCCTATCACTGGCCCTTATGGCCGCTTCTTCGTGCGCGAGTCGCAGCGCGAGCCGTTGTTGTTCATGGCCGGCGGTTCGGGCCTGTCGAGCCCGCGTTCGATGATCCTTGATTTGCTGGCCCGTGGCTGGGATCAACCCATCACCCTGGTCTATGGCCAGCGCAACCTGGCCGAGCTGTACTACGACGCCGAGTTTCGCGCTTTGGCCGCGCAGCACGCCAACTTCAGCTACGTGCCGGCCTTGAGCGAAGACGCCAGCGGTTTTGAAGGCGCCAAAGGTTTTGTGCACGACGCCGCGCGGGAGCACTTCAAGGGCGATTTCTCCGGCCGCAAGGCCTACCTGTGCGGCCCGCCGGTCATGATTGAAGCCTGCTTGGCCACGCTGATGCAATGCCGCTTGTACGAACGCGATATTTACGCTGAAAAGTTCATCACCGCGGCTGATGCCAGCAAGCCGCGCAGCGCGTTCTTCAAGCGCGTGTAGATCACCTCAAACGTTGCGTCTTCATGTACGACTTCCGCCCCAAAGTGAACGTGACCATCGCACAGACCGGCGAGGTCTTTCCCTGCGCCATCGGCGAAGCCGTGCTCAAAGGCATGCTGCGCCTGGGCCGCAAGGGCATCCCCGTGGGCTGCGTGAATGGTGGCTGCGGCGTGTGCAAGATTCGCGTGCTGGAAGGCAAGACGCAACTGCTCGGGCCGATCAGCCGCGCGCATGTGAGCGTGGAAGACGAACAAACCGGATACACCCTGGCCTGCCGGGTGGCGCCCACTGAAAACGTGCGGCTCGAAGTGGCGGGCAAGATGGCCAAGAAGTTTTCAACTGGGGCGGCCAACCCGGCGAACCCCGCTGTTCCTTAAGGAGACTGTGATGGGCGTGATGCGTATTGGACATGTCAACATCAGGGTGATGGACATGCAGGCCGCGGTTAAACACTACCGCGATGTGATCGGCATGAACGTGACCATGGAAGACAAGGCCGGCAACGTGTACCTGAAGTGTTGGGACGAATGGGATCGCTACTCCGTGATCCTCTCGCCCAGCGACCAGGCCGGCATGAACCACGTGGCCTACAAGGTCGAGAGAGACAGCGACCTCGATGACCTGAAAAAGACCATCGAGGCCTATGGCACCAAGACCACCATGCTGCCCGAAGGCACGTTGCCCGCCACCGGGCGCATGCTGCAATTCAAGCTGCCCAGCGGCCACGACATGCGCTTGTTTGCGCTGAAGGAGTACGTGGGCACTGACGTGGGCAGCACCAACCCCGACCCCTGGCCCGACAGCCAGCACGGCGCCGGCGCGCATTGGCTCGACCATGTGCTGCTGATGTGCGAGTTCAACCCCGAAACCGGTTTGAACACGGTGGACGACAACCGCAAGTTCTTCATTGAAGCGCTGAACTTCTATGAAACCGAACGCATCATGGTCGGCCCGGGCGGTGCCATTCAACTGGCCAGCTTCATGACCATCAGCAACAAGGCGCACGACATCGCCTTTGTGGGTGGCCCGCGCTCTGGCCTGCACCATGCATCGTTCTTCCTCGATTCATGGCACGACGTGCTCAAGGCCGCCGATATCATGGGCAAGAAGCGGGTGAAGATTGACGTGGCGCCCACGCGGCACGGCATCACGCGCGGCGAAACGATCTACTTCTTCGACCCCAGCGGCAACCGCAACGAAACCTTCGCCGGCATGGGCTACCTGGCCCAGCGCGACAGGCCCGTGACCACCTGGACCGAAGACCGGCTGTGGAGCAGCATCTTCTTCCACACCGGCGAGGCCTACCCCAGCTTCACTGAAGTCTATACATGATGGGTTGAGGAGCAACGCCATGAGTGAGTCAACTTCTCATAGCGTGCCCCAGCGCAGCATCAGCGCCACCGCTTCCCACGCCGCGGTGGCGGGGGCGGTGGCGCAAGCCGAACGTTTGGGCATTCGCATCAACGCCGCCGTGGTGGATTCGGGCGGCAACCTGGCGGCGTTTTTGCGCATGCCAGGCGCCTTCATCCATTCCATCGACATCGCCATTGACAAGGCCTACACCGCGGCCAGTTTTGGCTTTCCGAGTTCGCAGTGGAAAGCCATTGTCGAGAGCGATGCCATGCTGCATGCGGCCTTGAACCAGCGCCCCCGGCTGGTGATGGTGGGGGGCGGCCTGCCATTGCGTGAAGGCGAGTCGCTGATCGGCGGCATCGGTGTCTCGGGCGGCTCGGCCGAGCAGGACGTTGCCTGCGCAGCCGCCGCCATCGCGGCGCTGGGCCTGGCTTAACCATTCAGATAAGCGAACATGAAACAGTTCTTGAACTACATCAATGGCGAGTTCGTTGCCACCGGCAAAACCTACAACAAGCACCGGCCGGTTGACAACCAGGTCATCGGTGCCGTGCACGAAGCTGGCCGTGCCGAGGTCGATGCTGCCGTGGCCGCAGCGCGCGCCGCGCTGCACGGCGACTGGGGCCGCATGAGCGTGGTCAAGCGGGTGGAGCTGCTGTATGCCGTGGCCAATGAAATCGACCGCCGGTTCGATGACTTTTTGCAGGCCGAGTTGGCCGACACCGGCAAACCTCATTCGTTAGCCTCGCACATCGACATTCCGCGCGGCGCGGCCAACTTCAAGGTGTTTGCCGACATCGTGAAGAACGTGCCGACGGAAAGCTTCGAGATGACAACGCCTGACGGCGGCAAGGCCGTGAGCTACGGGTTGCGCACGCCGCTGGGCGTGGTGGCCGTCATTTGCCCCTGGAACCTGCCGTTGTTGCTGATGACCTGGAAGGTGGGCCCGGCGCTGGCTTGCGGCAACACGGTGATCGTGAAGCCTTCGGAAGAAACGCCCGCCACGGCCACACTGCTGGGCGAGGTGATGAGCAAGGTGGGCATGCCCAATGGCGTGTACAACGTGCTGCACGGCTTTGGCCCCGATTCAGCCGGCGAGTTCCTCACCCGCCACCCCGGCGTGAACGGCATCACCTTCACCGGCGAAACGCGCACCGGCGAAGCCATCATGGCCGCCGCCGCCAAGGGCGTTCGGCCGGTGAGCTTCGAGTTGGGCGGCAAGAATCCCGGCGTCGTGTTCGCCGACGCCGATCTTGAAAAAGCCGTGGCCGGCATCGCGCGCAGCAGCTTCGAAAACTGCGGCCAGGTCTGCTTGGGCACCGAGCGCGTCTACGTGCAGCGTCCCATCTTCGACCAGTTCGTCGCGGCGCTCAAGCTCAAGGCTGAAGCCTTGAAGATCGGCCCGCCCGACATGCCCGGTGTGGGCCTGGGCCCGCTGATCAGCGCCGAGCACAAGCAAAAAGTGATGAGCTACTACGAGCTGGCGCGCAGTGAAGGCGCCACCGTGATCACCGGTGGCGGCGCGCCGGCCATGCC
>JAYUHT010000403.1:0-4158 GCA_043766725.1 Burkholderiales bacterium
CTCCTTGTAGTAGCCCAGCATCAGGCCGCCGCTTTTCATCTGCACCTCGCCGTTGGCGGGGTCGATGCGGTGCTGCACGCCCACATAGGGCGGGCCCACCGTGCCCGGGCGAGGCTGGCCGAGCAAGGTGCCGTGCGAGATGGCGCAGTTCTCGGTCATGCCATAGCCTTCGACGATGTCCAGCCCCAGGCGGCCGTACCAGCGCAGCAATTCGGGCGGCATGGGCGCGGCGCCGCCGGCGGCGATCACGCATTGATCCAGGCCCAGCGCGGTGAGGATCTTCTTGCGCACGATGCCGCGCAGGATGGGTATCTTCAGCAGGCGGTTGAGTTTTTCGGCCGGCATCTTGGCCTGCACGCCTTGCTGGAATTTCACCCACAGCCGCGGCACCGAGAAGAACACCGTGGGCTTGGCGCGCACCATGTCGGCGTTGAAGGTTTCTAGCGACTCGGCAAAGTAGACGTGCATGCCCGAGGCCAGCACGCCGAATTCGGCCAGCGCGCGCTCGGCCACGTGCGACAGCGGCAGGTAGCTCAGGAAGCGGGCGTTGGCGTTGATGGCGTCAACCCGGTTGATGGCCGCGGTGATGCTCCAGGCAAAGGTGCCCAGGCTGTGCATCACGCCCTTGGGCATGCCGGTGGTGCCCGAGGTGTACATGATGGTGGCCAGCTCGTCGGCGCCGCGTACCGGGTTGCCTTGCAGCGGCGCGGTGCGCGCCACGATGTCGGCCCATTGCGGGTAATCGTTGGCCGGCGCCAGGGGCATGCCGATGCAAGCCAGGCCGGCCGGGATGCCGGGCTTCATGCCGGCCCAGCCGTCGAGCTTGCCCACGAACAAGAGCTTGGCTTCGCTGTGGCTGAGGATCTGACGGATCGTCTCGGCCGCCAAGGTGGGATACAGCGGCACCGACACATAGCCGGCCACCCAGATCGCCCAGTCGGCCATCATCCACCACGCCGTGTTCTTCGAGATCAGCGCCACCTTGTCGCCGGGCTTCAGACCCAGGCTTTGCAGGTGGGCTGCAATGCGGCGCACTTCGCCGACCATTTGGCCCCAGGTGAAGTCGCGCACCACGCCGCCGCCCATGGGTTGGGTGAAGACAACGCGATCGGGCGCTGTCTTTTCCCAGTGATACAGGCGTTGCAGCGCCAAGGTGTCTTCGGCGACGGTCGTGGGCATGGGCAGATCTCCTGAGCACCTGGCGCGGCCACAGCGGGCGCGCCTTCAAGCCGGCAAGGCTAGCCAATGCATCGCTTCCAACAGCGCGGGACTACCCGCATGCGGCGCGCGCCGGCTGGCCCCTCAAGCCGCTTCGCGCTCGATCGCTTCTTGCAGTTGCTCCTGCATGCGGCGCACGCTGCGCAGCGCCAGCGTGGGTTCGATGCGGCCCTGCGTGGCAATCGGCGGGATCTTGTCTTCCAGCGTGTCGGGGGCGTCGAGCATGAGCTGCACCATCATCGACATGGCCAGCACCTGGGGGCGTTCGAGCGCCGGGTCGATCTGCCCGCTGGCCTGCGCCGGCACGTGGTGGCGCACGCTGGCCACGGCAGTTGGGCCAACACCCCAGCTCTCGCACAAGGCGGCGGCCAGGGCGTCGTGGCTGACGCCAAAGGCGGCGCGCTCCTGCTCGCTCAATTCGGTGTCGCTGGCGGCGCTGCGCAGCAACGGCCGGTAGATGGCGGCGGCGTGGCGGAACAGCACCGCTTTGCCGCACTCTTCAAACAGCCCGGCGGAGTGCGCGGCCCAGGAGTCTTGCGACAGCTGCGAGGCCAGCCGGCCCATCAGCAAGCCGCGCGCGGCAGCGCGTTGCCAGATCGGCTCCAGCTCGGCCGCGGGTGGAAATGCCGCGCGCATGCCCAGCTCGAAGGTGATCCCGGCGACCTCGCGCATGCCGAGATAGGTGATGGCCTGCTGCACGCTTTGCACGCGCCCACGCAGGCCGTACAACGACGAGTTCACCGCCTTGAGAACCGCCGCGGCCAAGGCCATGTCGGCCTCGATGAGATGCGTGGCGGCTTGCAGGTTCATGTCCTCTTCGGCCATCAGCAAAGACAACCTGACCAGCGACTCGGGCTTGGCAGGGATGTCGATCTGCAAGTTGCGAAGTTGGGAGTCAACCGGCATGGGGCACGCTCGCGGACGGATGGCGAAGGCGCCAATGCTGGCAGCCGGGGCGGCGCGGTAAGGCTGAAAAAAGGGCGCCTTTTCGTATCGGGCGCCCTTCAGCGGAGGCTTGGCGCCACGGGTGGTGACGCGGCCAACGATTATTTGATGATCACGTTCTTGTCGACGCTCAGCATTTGTCTCCAGCCGGCCCCCGCCCGGCCAGTGGTCCGGCCGCTGACAGCCGGGGCGGCACTGGCCGCGAGTGCGCGGACTTTAGGCATGCGCCCCGGCAAACTCATCCGGACTTTCCCGCCGCACCAGGAATTCAGGGTTAGCCCCGGGGCACCAAAACAACACTCGGTTGCGACAGGCTTTGAACCCACCTGGCAACCCGTTCAATAATCGGGCAGCTATGTCTGGTGGCACCGCCTTCGCCTGATTGGTTCGCGCTGGGTTCAAGCTCCACATGGTCTTTCTTGAACTTGTTTAATGATTGAGGGCTCCCCCGTGGGAAACAAACTGTACGTAGGCAACCTGGCCTATTCCGTGCGCGACGAATCGCTCCAACAGGCGTTCGCGCCGTTTGGAACGGTGACCTCCGCGAAGGTCATGATGGACCGTGAAACCGGCCGCTCGAAGGGCTTCGGCTTTGTCGAGATGGGCTCCGATGCCGAGGCCCAAGCGGCCGTCAACGGCATGAACGGCCAGGCCATTGATGGCCGTGCGGTCGTCGTCAACGAGGCCCGCCCGCGCGAAGAGCGCCCGGGTGGCTTTGGTGGCGGCGGTGGTGGCGGTGGCCGCAGTGGCGGCGGCGGCGGTTATGGCGGCGGTGGTGGCAGCGGCGGCGGTGGTGCCGGCGGTGGCGGTGGTGGCCGCAGCCCCTACGGCAGCGGTGGTGGCGGCGGTGGTCGCAGCCCCTATGGCAGCGGCGGTGGTGGTGGTGGCCGCAGCGGTGGCGGTGGTGGCGGCTATGGCGGCGGCGGCGGTGGCAGCCGCGGCGGCTACTGAGCGTCGCACAGGAGGGCCTGCGCGCAGCGCGGCTCTTCGGCCCCGAAGGAAGCGGCCAGGCCACTGCGCCTGCTGATGCCATGCGATGAGAGCCACGGGCCTTGCTGAGCTCGTGAAGACTGAAGGCGCGGCCGCTTGGGCGCGCCTTTTTTCATTGGTTGAACTTTATTGCCCTTGCCGGCGCTTGCGCCCGCGGCCCTGCACCGCGCGGTCGAACAGGCCGTTGGGCAAGACGCGCAACAGGCGCACCACCCACGCCATCTGCCAGGGAATGACGCGGTAACTGTCGCCATTCAAGATGGCCGCATGGGCGCGCTCTGCGAACGCCGCCGCCGGCATCAGGAACGGCATGGCGTAGCGGTTGCCTTGCGTCAACGGCGTGTCGACGTACCCTGGCAGCAGCGTCACCACGCGCACGCCCGAGCCGCGGCATTCGGTGCGCAGGCTTTCGCAGTAGCTGATGGCCGCGGCCTTGCTGGCGCAGTAGGCGCCATGCCCGGGCAGGCCGCGAATGCCGGCCACGCTGGCCACGCCCACCAGCGTGCCGCTGCGACGCGAGCGCATGGCGGCCAGGAAGGGCTGGAAGGTGGCGGCCATGCCCACGTTGTTGGTCAGGAAGGTGCGACGCATCACCTCCAGGTCGGCGAAGTCTTCGGTGTCCATGCCCACGCTGATGCCGGCATTGGCCACCACGATGTCGGGCAGGCCCTGCTGTTCGATGCATGCGGCCGCCGCCGCGTTGATGCTGGCCGGCTCGCTCACGTCGGCGGCGTAGGCGCGTGCCTGCTCGGGGCCGATGCCCTGGCCGTGCAGCCAGTCGTCGATCGCTTCGCGCCGCCGTGCCACCAGGGCCAGGCGGGCGCCGCTGCGTGCGAAGCGTTCGGCCAGCGCCTGGCCGATGCCACTGGACGCGCCGGTGATGAAGACCAGCGGCGAGTTCATTGGTGTACCTTCATGCTTCGCATTCAGGGATTCGCCCTGCGGGCGGCCGTGCGTGCTCACTGGACTACCTTCCGGCTGTTCAAGGTCGTTGGCATGGCACAG
>JAYUHT010000404.1:0-4152 GCA_043766725.1 Burkholderiales bacterium
CCCACGGCCCAGGCACGCACCGGCCCGGCACTGGCCTTGCTGAGCGCCGGCGCGGCGCTGGCGCTGGTGCCGCCCATCGCTGGCCTGCCGCTGGCCGCCTACGCCGCCGTGGCAGCCTTGTTGATGGGTGGCGTGGCCTTGGTGCCGGTGGTGGTGCAGGCGCTGTTGGCGGCCGCGCCCAAGCCCAAAGGGGCGCTGGTCTTGCTGGCCTTGCAGCGTGCGCGCCAGCAGCGCCACACCGCCACCGCGGTGGTGGCCGGGGTGGTGGCCAGCCTGGCGCTTTCGGTGGCGCTGACGGTGATGGTGGCCAGCTTTCGCCAGGCGGTGGCTGACTGGCTGGGCCAGGTGCTGCCGGCTGATCTATACGCCCGCACCACGCTGAGCAGCGCCGGGGCTGAGCAAGCCTGGCTGGATGCTGCGTTTGCCCTGCAAGCTGCTGCGGTGCCGGGCGTGCTGCGGGTGCAGCCGGCGCGCCTGCGCAGCGTGCAGTTAGATGCCAGCAGCCCGGGCTTAAGCCTGATCGCGCGCGAGCTGGACGACCCGGCGCGCCAGCTGCCGCTGGTGGCCGAGCCCTTGGCGCCGTCTGCTGGCGAAACCGGCATCTACGTGAGCGAAGCTGCAGCAGCCTTGCACCATGCCGAACGCGGCATGTTGCTGGCGCTGCCGCTGGGCGGCAAGACGCTGAACGCCCGCGTGCTCGGCGTGTGGCGCGACTACGCGCGCCAGCACGGCAGCATCGCCATCGACCTGGCCACCTACCGCGCACTGACGGGCGACACCCGCATCAACGAACTCGCCCTGTGGCTGGCCCCGGGCGCCGACGCCACCGCGGTGCGGCAAGCCCTGCTGGCCGCGGCCGGTGGGCCGGTGCTCGAATTCGCCACGCCGGCGCAACTGCGGGTGCTGTCGATGCGGCTGTTCGATCGCAGCTTTGCCGTCACCTACTATCTGCAAGCCGTGGCCTTGGGCATCGGCCTGGTCGGCGTGGCGGCCAGTTTGTCTGCACAAGTGCTGGCGCGGCGCAAGGAGTTCGGCCTGCTTGCGCACCTCGGCCTCACCCGCGGCCAGGTGCTGGCCGTGGTGTGCGGCGAGCTGGCGGCGTGGCTGGCCGCCGGTGCCCTGTGCGGCGTGCTGTTAGGGTTGTTGATCAGCCTGGTGCTGGTGAAAGTGGTGAACCCGCAAAGCTTTCACTGGACCATGGCCATGAGCGTGCCCTGGGCGCGCCTGGCGCTGCTGGCCGGCGCCACCTGGCTGGCCGGCCTGGCCACGGCGGCGTTCAGCGCGCGTGGCGCCGCGGCCTTGCCCGCGCTGCGCGCCGTGAGGCAGGATTGGTAAGCCGCCGCGCCTGGCTGCACGGGGCGCTGCCGGCCTGGCTGTGCAGCGCACCGCTCACTGCCGGCCACGCCGCCAGCGTGCAGCGCGGCGCGGCGTTGCAGTTCCCGCGTGACCACGGTGCCCACCTGGGTGCGCGCATCGAATGGTGGTACTTCACGGGCTGCTTGCTCAAGCCTGGCGGCGAGCCCAGCCATGGCTTTCAGCTCACCTTCTTTCGCCATGCCACCGGCCTGGCCGAAAACCTGCCCGGCCGTTTTGCGCCGCGGCAGGTGTTGCTGGCGCACGCGGCGTTGACTGATCTGACCGATCTGACTCACCTGACCCCGGCGCCCGGCAGCGTTCACCGCAGCGCCAGCCGCGCCGCACGCTGGACGGGCGCGGCGCAAGCCCCGCTGGCCGCGGCGGCCACGCACGACGCGCGCGTGCACCTGGGCAACTGGTGGCTGCAACGGCGTGACGGCAGCCCGAGCGTGTTCGAGGTGTCGTTCAGCGTGGCGGACGTTGAACTCACGCTGAGTGCCAGCGCCACCCAGCCGCCGCTGTTGCAAGGCGATGCGGGCTGGTCGCAAAAGGGTCCCCAGCCGGATGCGGCCAGCCACTACGTGAGCGAGCCGCAATTGCGCCTGAGCGGCCACATGCAGCGCGGCGGTGGTCGCGGCGGCAAGAGCCTGAGCGTGCAGGGCCTGGGCTGGCTCGACCATGAATGGAGCGATGAACTCGTGCCCGCCGGCGCCGTGGGCTGGGACTGGACCGGCATCAACCTGGCCGATGGCAGCGCGCTCACCGCGTTCAGGCTGCGCCGCGCCGATGGCAGCGCACTTTGGGGGGGCGGCAGCTTTCGCAGCGCCACCGGGGCCACGCAGAATTTTGCCGCCGCAACGGTGCGCTTCGAACCCGGCCTGCGCTGGCGCAGCCCGCGCTCAAGTGCCAGCTACCCCGTGCATTGGCAAGTTCACACCCCGGCCGGCACCTGGCAACTGCGCGCCCTGACTGACGACCAGGAAATGGATGGCCGCACCAGCCTGACAGGCCACTACTGGGAAGGCTTGAGCGAACTGCTCGATGCGCAGGGCCGCCGCGCCGGCCTGGGCTACCTGGAAATGACCGGCTACGCCGCGCCGCTGGCCATGCCGTAGGCGTCGTCGTTAACGCGCCTTGCCCCGCGGCGTGCTGCGCGGCGCACCGCCCAGGCGCTGCGGCACGGCGCGCGGCTGCAAGGGCGCCGCGCGCACGCAGTTGCGCCCGGCTGCGCGCGCCGCCTGCAGCGCCGCGGCGGTGTCTTGCAGCAGGGCTTCGAGCGAGATGTGCATCACGCCCACCGACGCCACGCCGATGCTCACCGTGGAGGCCACGCCGGCATCGAACCAGCGCAGCACATTCGCCGCCACCTGTTCACGGATGCGTTCGGCCACATCCAATGCGCCCAATGAATCGGTGTTGGGCAGGAACAGGGCGAACTGCTGGTCGCTGAAGCGGGCCAGCAAATCGCTGCCGCGCAGTGATTGCGCCGCGATGCCGGCAATCTGGCGCAGCAAGGCCTCGGTGCATTCGGTGCCGTGCAACTCGAGCACGCGGGCAAAGTGGTCGGTGTCGAGCAACAGCAGCGCGCCGTCTTGGCCATAGCGCCGGCAGCGCGACCATTCACGCTCGGCCGCGGCCATGAAGTGGCGCCGGCTGAGCATGCCCGTGGCCGGGTCGCTGCCACCATTCAAGGCCTGGGCCGCGCGCGCCGCATTCAGCCGCCCGAGCAAGTGCAACACCAGGCCGGCCAAGACCAGGGCCACGGCAGCGGTGCACGCGGCCACCAGCTGCAAGACCTCTGCGCCCCAGGGGTCGCCTTGCAGCCCGCTCTGCAGGCCACCACGCAACCACAAGCCCGCCGCGCCCAGCGCCGCGCCGGCACCGGTGGCCAGCGCCACCAGCACAGCCAACAAGCCGGCCGCACCCAGGCGGCGCAGCCCCAGGTTGAGGCCGCGCGACAGCGTTGACTCGGGTGTTTGTTCAGGCATGAAGCGATTTGACGTGTGTGTGGGCGTGGGCGTGGGTCATTCGACCACAAAGCTGCGGGTTGGGGTTGCCCGCGTGTATCGGCCTGTGACTTGTGCGCGTGTGGCGTGGCACGGCAAACCGCGTTCCCGGCGCCTGGTGGCCCGGGCTGTGCTGCCCCGTAGACTCAACCCATGCCCCCTTCCCCTGACCGCGCCAAGAGCGCCACGCCGCGCTCGCTGTCCGGGCTGCTGCCGTTTTTGCGACCCTACCGCGGCCGCATCATGTTGGCCGTGCTTTTTCTGGTCGGCGCCGCGGCGGCCACGCTGCTGGTGCCGGTGGCGCTGAAATCGTTGATCGACGCCGGCCTGGTGGCCGCCGAGCCCGGCCAGCGCGTGATGGCGCTGCGCGAGCACTTCGTGGCGCTGTTCGGCGTGGGCGCCGCGCTGGGCACCTTCTCGGCGCTGCGCTTTTACATGGTGAGCTGGCTGGGCGAGCGCGTCACGGCCGACTTGCGCAGCGCCGTGTACGCGCACGTGCTGCGCCAGAGCCCCGAGTTCTTCGAAACCACGGCCACCGGCGAAGTGCTGTCGCGCCTGACCACCGACACCACCTTGGTGCAAACCGTGGTCGGCTCCTCGCTGAGCATGGGCCTGCGCAATGTGGTGATGGGCATCGGCGCGATGGGCATGCTGGTCTTCACCAACCCGGTCGTGATGACGCAAGTGCTGGGCATCCTGGTGCTGGTGGTGTTGCCCAGCCTGTATTTCGGCCGGCGCGTGCGCAAGCTCAGCCGCGCCAGCCAGGACCGCGTGGCCGACACCAGCGCCA
>JAYUHT010000405.1:0-10951 GCA_043766725.1 Burkholderiales bacterium
TCTGCGGCGGCGGTGCTGGGCGAAGGCTTGATGCGCTGAACGCGCGCGGCGATGCGTGAAGGTTGCAAATCGATTCTCGAGTGGATGCGGGACGACGCGAATTTGGCACAGTAGGCGTGGCCTGCGCAAAGCGCCAAGACAAGTTCTGTCTGCCTCGATAGGCAAGCCTTATGACCAGCTTAGACTCGGTTCGTGCGGCCTGGCTGTCGCGCGATAGGAGCCCACGCATTGAACCTCAGGCGCCTGAAATACTTCGTCAAGATTGTTGACATCGGCAGCCTCACCCAGGCCGCCGATGTGCTGCATATCGCCCAGCCTGCGCTGAGCCAGCAACTGGCCACGCTGGAAGGCGAGGTGCGCCAGCAACTCCTGCTGCGCACCAAGCGCGGCGTCACGCCCACTGAAGCCGGAAAGGTGTTGTACCGCCACGCACAGCTCATCTTGCGCCAGTGCGAACAGGCGCGGGTGGACATGGACGCCGCCGGCCTGGGCCTGCAAGGCGCCGTGTCGGTGGGCCTGGCGCCCGGCACGGCGGCCGCGGCGCTGGCGCTGCCGCTGTTGCGCACCGTGCGCGCGCGCCACCCCGGCGTGCTGCTGTACTTGAACGAAACCTACGGCAGCACCTTGTCGGAATTGATCATGAATGGCCGCATGGATCTGGCGGTGCTGTACGGCGGTCGCACCGCAGTGCATGGCCTGGCGTTCCTGCCTTTGCTCAAGGAGCAGCTCTTCGTGGTGGGCCCCAGCAGCCTGCCCGCGCCGCCACAGCAGGTGCCGCTGCGGCTGCTGGCTGATCTCGATCTGTACCTGGCGCGGCCCTACAACGTGGTGCGCAAGATGGTGGACGAGGCCTTTGCCAGCATTGGCCTGGTGCCGCGCGTGGTGGCCGAGATTGAATCCGCCAGCACGCTCACCGCGGTGATTGCTGATGGCCTGGGCGCCACGATCCTGCCTGAATCGATGGCGCGCGAGGTCACCGCTGCCTGCGCGGCCTGGCGCTGCCGCATCGTCGAGCCGGCCATCGAAGCGCCGCTGGCGCTTTGCATGTCGGATCACTTACCGCTGTCTGAACCGGCGCAGGCGGTGAAGGCCATCTTGCTGGAGTTGGTGGACGAATTGCCCGGGCGCCAGCCCATCACAGACGATCAGCGCAGCGCCGCGTCATAAGTCGGCCTTATCGGGGCACAGCCAATCCGTCTTGGCGCGCGCTGGCGGTGGCCGCTACCTTCGCGCCATGGATGCGCAGCAAATCAAGCTCTTCATCGACGCCATGCAGGCCTCGGGGCTGGGCGAAATGCAGGCCTCGAAAGACGGCTGGAGCTTGCGCCTGGTGCGCGCGGCGCCGGGTTGCGCGCCGCGGTCTTTGCCGCCCACGCTGGCCACGCCAACCGGCCTTGCGCAGCAAAGCGCGGCACTGGGCGGCGTGGTGTTTCTGCAAAGCGCGCTCGGGCAGCCGCCCTTCGTGCAGCCGGGCCAGGCGGTGCAGGCCGGCCAGGTGTTGTGCGTGATCGAGGCGATGAAAATCTTCAACGAGGTCGAGGCCGAGCGCAGCGGCATTGTCGATGCGTTCTTGGTTGAATCGGGCCAGGAAGTGGATGCCGGGCAGCCCTTGTTGCGCTGGCGCTGACGCACGCCGCATCACCGTTCATGAGTGCGCCCGCTGAAGAAGTCAAACCAAGCGTTAGCCTGCTGGGCACCCGCGCCTTGCTGTTCGAGCCACCTGGCGAGCTGTGCCTGCCCACGCAGCAGCGCATCTGGGCCCTGGCGCGCCAGGCGCAGGCGTGGCCTGAAGTGGGCGAGGCCGTGCCGGGCATGAACAACCTCATGCTCACGTTCGCGCCGGCTTTTCTGCAGGCAGCACGCCCATGGGACGCGCTGGCCGAACGCCTGCAAGCCGCATGGCCGGCCACGCCGCCTGTGGCACTGGAAGGGCGCGTGGTGGAGCTGGCCGTGGTCTACGGAGGCGCAGGCGGCCCGCACTTGGGTGACGTGGTGGCCCACACCGGCTTGAGCGTGGACGAAATCGTCGCCCGCCACAGCGCGCCGCTGTACCCGGTGTACGCACTGGGCAGCCACCCCGGCTACTGCTATCTGGGCGGCATGGATCCGCTTCTCGCCACGCCGCGCCGCGCCGTGCCGGTGCTGCGCATTCCGGGTGGCTCGGTGTCCATCGGCGGCGTGCAAACCGGCGTCTCCGCCTCGGCCGGCCCGAGTGGCTGGAACACCATCGCCAGCACCGACATGTGCTTTTTCGACACCACGCAAGACCCACCCGCCTTGCTGCAACCCGGCGACAGCATTCGCCTGCGCGTGGCCGGGGTGATCCGATGATTGACGTGTTTGAAGTGCTGAGCAACACCGCGTTGGCCACGGTGCAAGACCTGGGCCGCAGCGGCGCGCTGCGCTGGGGCGTGGGCAGCTCGGGGGCAATGGATCCACTCGCCCTGGCCGCGGGCAACCTGCTGTTGGGCAATGACGAGGGCGCGGCCGCCATCGAGTTCCAGGTCTTTCCGGTGCGGCTGCGTTTCGTGGCCGACTGTGTTTTCGCACTCACCGGCGCTGATGTGGCCGCACAGATCGATGGCAGCGCGGTTCTGCCCTGGTGGCGCAGTGCAGCGCGCGCCGGGCAGGTGTTGAGCCTGGGCCTGCCGCGCCGCGGCGCCTGGCCGGCGTGCCGCGCGTACCTTTGCTTGGCTGGCGGCGTGGCGGTGCCGCTGGTGCTGGGCTCGCGCAGCACACAACTGCGCGGCGCTTTTGGTGGCTTTGCGGGCCGCGCGCTGCGCCGGGGTGACCAGCTTGCGGCGGGGCGGGCCGGCGGCGTGGCCAGCGCCCACGACGCAGCAGGCTTCGGCCTGGTGCCGCCCGCGCTGGCCCTGCCTTTGCAGCTTGACGGCCTGCCCGCGGTGCGCGTGCTGCCGGCGGCCGAACATGAACGCTTCACCGCAGCTTCGCGCGCCGCGTTCTGGAGCCAGCCCTGGAAGATCACGTCACAAAGTGACCGCTATGGTTATCTCCTGGCCGGCGCAGCGCTGCTGCCGCTGGCACCCATGGAGTTGCGCTCGCATGGCATCGTGCCCGGCGTGATTCAAGTACCGCCCGGCGGCCAACCCATCGTGCAGATGTGCGACGCCCAGCCCTCGGGGGGCTACCCGAAGATCGGCACGGTCATCGATGCCGACCTGTGGCGTTTGGGCCAGGCGCCGATCGGCAGCCATGTTCGCTTCATGCAGACGAGCTGGCAGGATGCCTTGGCGGCGCTGGCGGCCAACCGCCGCTGGCTGGCTGACGTGGCGCGGCGCATCGAGTTGTGGCAGCCCATGTCTGCCGAGGTGGCCGCATGACGCCTGAGCTGACGCAGCAACTGACGCGGCAACTGATGGCCTGGCTCGCCAGCACCGACATCGGCGCGCTGGAATTGCGCGGCCCCGGTGTGCACCTGTGTTTGCACCAGGCCGGCGGCAGTGTCGAAGTGCTTTCGGCGGCGGGTTTCAGCGCGCTGTGCGAAGCGGCACGGCACGACACCGCCACCATTCAAATCAAGGCCAGTGCCGTGGGCATCTTCCTGCACGCACACCCGATGCACGAAGCGCCGCTGGCTGCACCGGGCACGGCGGTGCTGGCTGGCCAGGCCATCGGCCTGCTGCGCGTGGGCATGCTGTTGCTGCCCGTGGCTGCGCCGCAGGCGGGCACCATGGCCCGCTACGCCGCCGCGCCAGGCGCGCGGGTGGGTTACGGCAGCCACCTGGCAGACTTGATTCCCTCAACGCCGGCAACAGCGCAAGCACAGCATGGACATTGATCTGAACGCCGACCTCGGCGAAGGCTATGGCCCCTGGCGCATGGGCGAAGACGATGCCTTGCTTGACGTGGTGTCGTCAGCCAACGTGGCCTGCGGCTTTCATGCCGGCGACCCGATGATCATGCAGCGCACCGTGCGCATGGCGTTGGCGCGGGGCGTGGATGTCGGCGCGCACGTCGGCTTCCCCGACCGGCAAGGCTTTGGCCGGCGTGTGATGCACATTGACGTCGAAGAGCTGGCCGCCATGGTCACTTATCAACTCGGCGCGCTGGCCGGCGTGGCGCGCGCCGCCGGCCACCGCATGTCGCACATGAGTTTTCACGGCGCTCTGGGCAACATGGCGGCGGCCGATGCCGCGCTGGCCGGCCCGCTGCTGCGCGCCGTGGCGGCGTTTGATTCGCAGCTCACCATCAGCTCATCCACCAGCCGCGCCATCGAAGCGGCCGCGGCCGAATGCGGCCTGCGCGTGGCCACCACCTTCCTGGCTGACCGCGCGATTGATGATGAAGGTTTGCTGGTGCCGCGCAAACTGCCCGGCGCGGTGATCCACGATGAAGCCACCGTGCTGCAACGGGTTCGACGCCTGCTCACGCAGGGCGACGTGCTGTGCCACAGCGGCGCGGTGCTGGCCATGCAGCCGCGCTCGATCCTCGTGCATGGCGACACGCCGGGCGCCGTGGCGCTGGCCCGCCTGGTGCGCGCTGAAGTGCTGCGCGCTGGCGGGCGCATCGTCAGCTTGTCCAAGCAAGAGGCAACATAAGGTGGCCTTATCCCGCCACAGCCAAACCGTCTTGGCGCAAGCCGTGGGCGCTGGCTAGATTGCTCCACTGCGAACTGGTTGCACATGCCCTTTTCAGACTACAAAACCGCCCTCGTCACCGGCGCCTCAGGCGGCATCGGCGCCGCCGTGGTGGAACGCCTGTGCCGCGAGGGCCTGACCGTGCATGCCCTGGCGCGCAATGCAGCGGCCCTGCGCGAACTGGCAGCGCGCACCGGCTGCATCGCCCAGGTGCTGGACGTGACCGACTTGCCCGGCCTGACCAAGCTGACGGGTGAGCATGAGTTCGACGTGCTGGTGAACAACGCCGGCGTCGATCGGCCGCGAGCGTTCTTGCAAGCGCAAGCCGACGACATCGACCTGTTGCTCGACGTCAACCTGCGCGCCGTGTTGCACCTGTGCCGCCTGGTGCTGCCGGGCATGGTGGCGCGCGACCGTGGCCATGTGGTGAACATCAGCTCCATTGCCGGCGCCTACAACTTCAACGGCAACTCCACCTACCACGCCACCAAGGCGGCGGTGAGCATGCTGTCGCGCCAGTTGCGCATCGATGCGTTCGGCAAGCGCGTGCGCGTGACCGAAATCTGCCCCGGCCGCGTGGCCACCGACATCTTTGCCCATGTGCATGGCGACAGCGCTGAAACCCACGAACGCTTTGTGCAGGGCTTCGAGCTGCCGCAAGCGGCAGACATCGCTGATGCGATCGCCTTTGCCATTGCCGCGCCGGCCGCGGTGAACATCGGCCACATGGAAATCACGCCGACCATGCAGGTGCCTGGCGGCCTGCAAACCACGCGGCCGCCGATATGAAGGGTTTCGACGTCTGGGCCATCCTGATGGACCCGCGCTTCACCGCCATGCTGGTGCATGGCGTGAAGATGACGTTGATCATCGCTCTCGCCTCCTGGCTGCTGGCCATGAGCCTGGCCTTTGTGCTGCTGGCGCTGCGGCTGATGCCAAACGTTATCAGCCAGCGCTTCGTGCAAGGCTATGTCTCGTATCACCGCAATGTGCCCACCCTGGTGCAACTGATGCTGTGGTACTTCGGCATCGCCAACCTGTTGCCCGGCGCCTTGCAGACCTGGCTTTCGGCGCACAACGGCGAAACGGTGTTTGCAGTCATCGGCCTGGGGCTGTGCCAGGCGGCCTATTTCAGTGAAGACCTGCGCTCGGGCTTGCGCGCCGTGCCGGCGGGGCAGGCCGAGGCCGCGCGTGCGCTGGGCCATGGTTTCTTCAGCAGCCTGCGCCATGTGTTGCTGCCGCAGGCGGCGCGCAATGCGCTGCCCGCGCTGGTGAACCACAGCGTGTCGCTGTTCAAGAACAGCAGCCTGGCCATGGCCATCGGCGTGGCGGAGCTGACGCACGCCGTGAAGGAGATTGAAAACCTCAGCTTCCGTGCGTTCGAAAGTTACCTGCTGGCCACGGTGATGTACCTCTTTGCGTCGCTGTTGATCATGGCGTTTGGGGTGTGGCTGGAACGGCGCACGCGCATCGTCGGGCAGGGGGCGGGGTGATGCTGGCCATGCTCGCCGGCATGTGGGAGATCGTGCGCGACAACGGGTTGCTGCTGCTCATTGGCCAATACCCCAACGGCCCGCTGGGCGGCATCTGCGCCACGCTCATCTTGTCGGTGCTCGGCATCGTGCTGGCGTTCCCCTTGAGCGTGTTGCTGGCCCTGGCGCGCTTGTCGCGCTGGCGCTGGCTCAGCGCACCGGCCACGGCGCTGATCATGGTGGCGCGGGGTGTGCCGCTGCTCATGATCATCCTGTGGGTGTACTTCATGGTGCCCTTGCTGATCGGGCAAAACGTGTCGGGCTTCACCACCATGCTGGTCACCCTGGTGCTGTATGAAAGCGCCTACCTGGCCGAGGTGGTGCGTGCCGGCATCGAGGCCCTGCCCAAGGGCCAGATGGAAGCGGCGCGCGCGCTGGGCCACAGCCACCTGGGGGCGATGCGCCGGGTGGTGTTGCCGCAGGCGCTGTTCAACATGCTGCCGGCCATGCTGAGCCAGTTCGTCTCGACCATCAAGGAAACCACGCTGGGCTATGTGATCAACGTGCCCGAGCTCACCTTCGCCGCCGGCCAGATCAACAACCAGTTGCTCAGCAAGCCCTTCGAGGTCTTCGCCATCCTGGCGCTCATTTATTACGTGGTGTGCTGGAGCTTGAGCTGGGCCGCCACCAAGCTGGAACGGCACATCGAGGCGCAACGCGGTGGCGCGCCGCGCGCCGCGGCGGGCATGGCCTTGGGGCACGCGGCATGATCGAATTTCGCGGCGTCAACAAATGGTTCGGCCCGCTGCATGCGCTGGTGGACATCAACGCGCAAGTCAGCAAGGGCGAGGTGGTGGTGGTGTGCGGGCCTTCGGGCTCGGGCAAGTCCACGCTCATCCGTACCGTTAACCGGCTTGAAGGCATCAACGCCGGCGAAGTTCAGTTCGATGGCCACAGCGTGCACGCGCCCATGAGTGCGGCCGCGCTGAACCGTTTGCGCAGCCGGGTGGGTTTTGTCTTCCAGAGCTTCAACTTGTTCCCGCACTTGAGCGCGCTTGACAACGTGATGCTCTCGCCCGTGCGTGTGAACGGCCTGGGCAAGGCCGCGGCGCGCGACAAGGCGCTGCAACTGCTGGAGCGCGTGGGCCTGGCCGACAAGGCGGGGGCGTTTCCGGCGCAGCTTTCAGGCGGCCAGCAGCAGCGGGTGGCCATTGCGCGCGCCCTGGCCATGGAGCCGCCGGCCATGCTGTTCGATGAACCCACCAGCGCACTCGACCCCGAAATGGTGGGCGAGGTGCTGGCCGTGATGCGCAGCCTGGCCGCTGACGGCATGACCATGATGTGCGTGACGCACGAGATGGGCTTTGCCCGCGAGGTGGCCGACCGCGTGTGGTTCATGGACGCCGGGCGCATTCTCGAAACCGGCGCACCCGAGAGCTTTTTTGGCCACCCGCAGCACCCGCGCGCGCAGCGCTTCTTGTCCGATCTGCGCACCCGCTAGTTTTTGTCCTCACTTTCTCAAGACCCCGCCCCACCAGGAGACCTCACCATGAACCGCAACACCATCACCTTGACCATTGCTGCCAGCGCATTGCTCGGCGCCTTGCCCCTGGCGGCCAACGCAGACCAGTTGGCCGACATCATGCAGCGCAAGGAACTGCGCTGCGGCACCTTTGCTGATGTGCCGCCGTTTGCTGCGCCCGACCCGAAGACGCGCGAAATGGTGGGTCACGATGTCGACATCTGTATGGCCATCGCCAAGCGCCTGGGCGTGGCGGCCAAGGTCACGCCGCTGTCGGTGGAAGCGCGCGTGCCCGAAGTGAAGTTGGGCCGCGTTGACGTGACCGTGGCCAACCTGGCCTACACGCTGGGCCGCGCCGAGCAGATCCAGTTCAGCGACCCGTACTACCTGGCCAAGGAAATGCTCGCCGTGCTGGCCAGCGACCCCGGCACCAAGCCGGCTGATTTCAAAGGCAAGCGCATCGCTTCGACCAAGGGCTCGACCTCGGAGCTTTCCATCAAGCTCAACGAATCCGAGCCCGTGACCTTTGTCGACACCGGCTCGGTCTACATGGCCGTGCAGCAGAACAAGGCGGTGGGCATGGTGGCCAACACCATGACCATTACCAAGCTGGTGAACCAGTCGAAGACCGCGGGCCAGCCGATGAAGATGATCGAAGACCCGATGGTCTTCCAGCCTATCGGCGTGGGCATGAAGAAGGACGAGCCGGCCCTGTTGGCCAAAGTCAACGCCACGCTCAGTGCCATGGAAGAGGCGGGTGAATTGACCGCCATCTGGAACAAGTGGCTGGGCATGGACACCGAATTCAAGATGGTGCGCAAAGACAAGGTGGCGCCGCTGTCGCAGATGAAGTTCACGCCCATGCCTTGAGGGTTTTTGCGGGGCCGCAGTGGCGGCCGGGCGTGGGGTCGTGGCCTACGATGCGGGCCTCTCGCACCACCGTCATCGGAACCGCGCCATGTTCGAATTGCTGACCCGGCGCGGTGCGCTTCCTGGCTTGCTTTGCGCAGCCGCCGCGCTGTGGTGCGCGGCGGCTGCGGCCCAGGCGCCAGCCAAGATCATGACCCTGATCGTGCCGTTTCCGGCCGGCGGCGCCAGCGATGCGCTGGCGCGCCAGGTGGCGCCCGAATTGAGCAAGG
Organism: Burkholderiales bacterium; assembly: GCA_043766725.1. Lineage (GTDB taxonomy): Bacteria > Pseudomonadota > Gammaproteobacteria > Burkholderiales > Burkholderiaceae_C > Rubrivivax. The sequence continues at coordinate 8,732 of JAYUHT010000405.1, forward strand.
CCATGGGGCAAACGGTGATCGTGGAGAACATCACCGGCGTCAGCGGCAGCCTGGCCGCGGCACGTTTGCTGGCCGCGCCGCCCGATGGCAATCAGATCATGGTGGTCTCCAGCAGCGAAACCATCAGGCCGCCGCTGCTGCTGAGCAGCGTGAAATTTCAGGCGGAAGACTTCCGGCTGCTGGTCGATCGCATGTCGGTGCCGCTGGCGCTGATCGCGCGCACCGGTCTGCCGGTGAACAACGTTGAAGAACCGCTGGCCTACGCACGCAACCCGGCCAACAAGGCGTTGAGCTACGGCAGCCTGGGCAATGGCTCCATCGCGCACTTGGCGGCTGAACACTTCGAGCAGCTCACCGGGGTGAAGATGGTGCATGTGCCGTATCGCGGCGGTGCACCCTTAACGACTGACATGATTGGCAATCGGATCGACATCAGCTTCTTCCCGCTGGCCGGCGCCGGCATTCAATTGGCCGAAGCCGGCAAGATCAAGGTGCTGGGCATGGCCAGCGGCACGAAGCTGCCGCACCTGGCCAAGTACCCCTTGCTGGCGGATATGGCGGCGCTGAAGCCCTTTGTCTACTCGGCTTGGAATTCGTTCGCCGTGCCCAAGGCCGTGCCCGACGCCGTGGCCGAACGTCTTAACCATGAGTTGAATGGGATTCTTCACCAGCCGCAGATCATGGCGTTTGCGCAGAAGATGGGTTCGCACGTGCCGCCGGCGCTGAGCCTGGAGCAGGTTGGGGTGTTCTACGCGGCTGAAACAGCCAAGCTGCGTGGCCTGGCCAAGGCCGTGAAACTGCAAGCCGACTGAGGGTGTGGCGATGAGCTTTGATCTTGGCGCCTTCGCCGCCAGCTATGCGCACGCGCGCAGCCGGTTTCTTGGCGCGGCCGCAAGCGCTGGCCTGGCCGTGACGTCGCACCTGCACCCGCTGCCTGGCCGCGACGGCGAGCCGCTGGCGCTTGACGTGGCGCTGGCCGGGCCGCCGCGCGCGGCCAGGCTGCTGATCGTGAGCAGCGCGGTGCATGGCGTGGAAGGCTTTTGCGGTTCAGGCGTGCAAGTGCATGCCTTGCGCCAGCCGCAGTGGCGGGGTGGCGCCGGTGATGATGTGGCCGTGCTGTACCTGCACGCCATCAACCCCTGGGGCTTTTCGCACCTGCGGCGCGTGACGCATGAAAACGTTGACCTGAACCGCAACTTTCTAGACTTCAGCCAGCCACTGCCGGCCAACGCCGGTTACCGCGCTGTGCACGACATGCTGCTGCCGCAAGAATGGCCGCCCGCGCCGGCGCTGCAAGCGCGCTTGGCTGAATACATCGCCACGCATGGCATGAAGGCCTTGCAGGCGGCCGTGTCATCGGGCCAGTATGAATTTCCTGATGGCTTGTTCTTCGGCGGCCACGCGCCCACCTGGAGCCACCAGGTCTTGCGCCAGGTGCTGCGTGAGCACACGGCGGCGGCCAAGCACATTGCCTGGGTCGATTTGCACACCGGCCTGGGCCCCAAGGGCCATGGCGAGCGCATCTACGCCGGCAACATGAATGACGCCGCCTCCTATGGGCGCGCGCAGGCCTGGTGGGGCGACGGCGGGCGCACACCGCTGACGCGCAGCGACGATGGCTCGTCCGCATCCGCCGAGCTGAGCGGCACCCTGCGCAGTTGCGCCGATGAAGAATTGGCGCATGCGCAAACCACGCGCGTCACGCTGGAGTTCGGCACCGCGGCGCCGATGCAGGTGTTGCAGGCGCTGCGCGCCGAGCAGTGGTTGCAGTTGCACCCGGGCACGCCGGCAGCGGTGGCTGCAACCATCAAGCAGGCCATGCGCGATGCGTTTTATGTTGACGAAGACGAATGGAAGACCCAGGTGCTGCGTCAGGCACTTGAGGTGTTGACGCAGGCTGTGGCAGGCTTACGCGCTGCGCCTGCGATGATGTAATCCACACCAAACTTCAGGAGCCACCATGCACATCCCATCGTTGAAAGAAGTCGTCAGCGCCGAAGAATGGCAACTGCGCTGCGACCTGGCCGCGGCCTACCGCCTGGTGGCGCTTTATGGCTGGAGTGATTTGGTCTTCACCCACATCACCGCGCGCATTGCAGGCCCCGAGCACCACTTCCTGATCAACCCCTACGGCCTGATGTTCGACGAAATCACCGCGTCGAGCCTGGTCAAGGTCGATGAAAAATGCAACAAGGTCATCGACTCACCCTTCCCCGTGAA
>JAYUHT010000406.1:0-4141 GCA_043766725.1 Burkholderiales bacterium
GAGCATCGGGTCCCACGGCCGGCGCTCTTGCTGGCACGGCTGGTCGGTGTGGCCTTCGGCGCTGTCGTGCAGGTCGTAGCCGGCGCAGAACGCCCGGCCTGCGCCTTCAACAATGATCACGTGCACCTCGTCATCGGCCTCGGCCGCTGCCACGGCCTGGCGTATTTCGCCGGGCATGGCCGCGCTGATGGCGTTCAGCCGCTGCGGCCGGTTCAGGGTGATGTATGCGATGCGTGGCTCGGCCAGGTTCTTGGCGTAAAGCAAGGTGGTGAAGGCGGGCATGGTGGGGGCCTTTGTGCAGGGTGGCTTTGATGCTCGCGGCGCGCCGCGCCAGGGTCAAGCCGGGCCTTCCTTTACATGTCTTCACGTCAGCCCCGCGCGCTGCTGGCGCGTTGGCAACCACAGTTGCGCGGCATGCTGCCGTGCCATGGAGACGGTATGAACCAAAAGCTCCATCGCATCATGGGCTGGGCCATCGGGATGTGCGGCGTGGCCACCCTGTCGGCCTTGCTCGCCCTGATGGCATCACCCGCCTGGGCCACCAATGAACCGGGCGACCCCGCCGGCCGCGTGGGCCGTGTGGCGCAGACCCAAGGCAATGTGTGGATGTGGGACGGCGAACGGCGCGAGTGGCAACCGGCCCAGCGCAACCGCCCACTGACGGCTGGCGACCGCCTCACCAGCGAAACCGGTGCCGCCGCGCGCATCCACATCGGCTCGACCACGCTGCACCTGGGCAGCGGCAGCGAAATCGAAATGCAGCGGCTGGATGACGCCCGCGTCGTGGTGGTCTTGCATGCCGGTCAACTGGCGCTGCGCATTCGCTCGCGCGAAGTGGCGTTTGAGACCGAGGTGCTCACGCGCGAAGGCCGCTTCGCGCCGCTCAGCGCCGGGCTGTACCGGGTCGACCGGCTCGAAAATGGCAGCGGCGCCGCGAGCTGGCGTGGCGAGTTGCGCTTCGAGGGCGGGCGCACACAGTTCAACCTTCGTGCCGGCCAGCGCGCCGATGTGTGGCAACAGGGCCGCGACCTCGAATTCGCCTTCAGCGTGCCGTACAGCGACAGCTTTGCCCAGGCCGTGCTGCGCGACGACCAGCGCGACGAGCGTGGCGACTATGCGCGCTTTGTGTCACCCGAAATGACCGGCGCCGAAGACCTCGACCGCCACGGACGCTGGCAAAACAACCCCGAGTACGGTGCGCTGTGGCTGCCGGCCAATGTGGCGCCCGGTTGGGCGCCTTACCGGTTCGGGCAATGGGCCTGGGTCGCGCCTTGGGGCTGGACCTGGGTTGACGACGCGCCGTGGGGCTTTGCGCCGTTCCACTATGGGCGTTGGGTCTGGCTCGATGCACGCTGGTACTGGGCCCCCGGCCAGCGCGTGCACCGGCCGGTCTATGCCCCGGCGCTGGTGGGTTGGGCCGGCACGCCGTATTCGCACATCAACGTGCGCGTGGGCAACGCGCCTGCACCCGGTTGGGCGCCGCTGGGCCCGCGCGATGCGTATGTGCCGGGCCACCAACACAGTCCGCGCTATTGGGAGCGCTTGAACCCCGGGCACGACCAGCGCCGCCGCCTGCCTGAACCCGTGCACCGCGGCGCGGTGAGCCACGGTGAACCTGCCACCGCGCAAACGGTGCCCGCCATGCCCGCAGTGGGGGCCGTGGCCCCCAGCCCGGCCTGGCAGCAGCGGCAGCACGGCGGGCAGGCGCCGCAGGCACCAGCGGCGCAGCCCATTCCCCAACCCAATCTTCTGCCTGTACCGCAGCAGCCCACCGTACCGAACCCTGGCGCCGAGCACCGCCGCCAGGGCGGCGAAGGCTGGCGTTCAGGTGCAGCGCCCGTGACCGCCCCGGCGAACCAGCGCGAGCCGCGGCGTGATGCGCCACCAGTGCGAGCCCCCGCAGTTGTTGTTGCTGCCCCGGTGCCGCAGGCGCCGGTGGCCGTACCTGCAGCACCGGTTGCGGCGCCGGCTGTGCAGGGGCCGCAGCGCCCGCCGCATGCGGGTGGCCGCCCACCGGTGGTGGTCAGCGCGGAAGTGCCGGTCAAGCCTGCGCCGGTGGCCGAAGCGCCGAAGCCCGTGGCCCGTGAGCCGCGCGAACAACGTGATGACGACGGCCGCCGCCGCCCGCCCGAGTCGCGCCAGAACCAGCGCGAGCGGCAGCAGTTTCAGTAGCCGTCGCGGCCACCGCGGCTGCCAGTCAGTGCCGCAGCAGCGGCTTCAGCACCGGCCAGACGTTGTCCAGCATGCGCGGCTGCGCCGCCGCGGTGGGGTGAATGCGGTCAGCCTGGAACAGGGCCTCGGCGTTTGGCGCATCGGCCACGCCTTTGAGCAAGAACGGCACCAGCGCCACGCCTTCGCGTTGCGCGGTGGTGGCGAACAGCGCCGCGAAGTCATCGCCATAGCGCTTGCCGTAGTTGGGCGGCATTTGCATGCCGGCCACCAGCACCTTCGAGCCTGCGGCCTTGGCTGCGCGCACCATGCTGGCCAGGTTGTCCTGGGTCATGGCCAGCGGCAGGCCGCGCAGGGCGTCGTTGCCGCCGAGTTCGAGCACCACCACCTTGGGCGCGTATTGCTTGAGCAGTGCCGCCAGGCGCGAGCGCCCACCCGACGTGGTGTCGCCACTGATGCTGGCGTTCACGACCTGGGCACCTAACCTCTCGCTGCGCAGGCGCTGGTCGAGCAACGCCACCCAACCGCTGCCGCGTGCCAGCCCGTACTCGGCCGACAAGCTATCGCCCACGACCAAGATCACCTCAGGCTTGGCCTGCGCCTGCGCGCCCAGCGCCAGCCAAAGGCTACAGTGCAAGCACGCGCGCCTGGTGATGGGCCGTGAACGCTCAAGCGAATGTGGCTCTGCCACTTTGCTTGATCCCCGTGGGGGACGGCAGGCTTCTGCCTGCCTTGGGGCACACATGAGGGCGGGAGTGATGACGGATGTGACGCAAGCTGAGACGGCGGAAGCGATCATCGAAGTGCAAGGCCTGAGCAAGCAGGTGGTCGATGCCACCGGGGCGCTGACGATTCTGCATGACATCCACTTCGCCTTGCGCGCGCGCGAATCGGTGGCCATCGTGGGCGCATCGGGCTCGGGCAAGAGCACCTTGCTGGGCATCGTTGCGGGCCTTGATGTGCCCAGCGCCGGCAGCGTGCACCTGGCCGGGGTGAACCTGTTCACGCTCGATGAAGACGCCCGCGCCGCCGTGCGGGCACACAACGTGGGTTTTGTGTTCCAGAGCTTTCAGCTGCTGCCGAACTTGAACGCGCTGGAAAACGTGATGCTGCCGCTGGAACTGCTGGGCCGGCGCGATGCGCGCGAGGCGGCGCGCGAAATGCTCGGCCGTGTCGGCCTGAGCCAGCGCCTGGGTCACTACCCCCGGGTGCTGTCCGGCGGCGAGCAACAACGCGTGGCTTTGGCCCGTGCTTTCGTGGTCAAACCCGCCTTGCTGCTGGCCGATGAGCCCACCGGCAGCTTGGATTTCGCTACCGGCGCGGCCGTGATGGAACTGATGTTCGAGATGAACCGCGAGGCCGGCACGACGCTGGTGCTGGTGACGCATGACAGCGCCATTGCCGCGCGTTGCCAGCGCCAGTTGCGCATTGAAGCCGGGGTGCTGGTGGAAGAGCACTCAACGGCGGCCTGAGCGGGGCGCCTTGCCGGTGCCGAATCGGGCCTGGCGCCGGGCTTGATTCGGCGCTCACCCAGCATCGCCCGCGCTGCTGTTATTCGATGATCTTTTCGGCCCGCAACCGAATCGCCTGCGGCACCGTCAGGCCGAGGGCGCGCGCCGTCTTCATGTTGAGCACGAGCTGGAACTCGCGCGGCTGCTCGACCGCCATCTCGGCCGGTTGCCCGCCTTTCAAGATCTTGCCGGTGTACTGGCCGGCGCGGCGGAAGATGGCGGGGAAGTCAGGGCCATAGCTCATCAGCCCACCTTGCTGCACGGCCGCTTCAAGCTCGAACATCGACGGCAATTGGTGCCGCAGTGCTGCTTGCGCCTGTTCAGTTTCGAGGTCATTGCGGGTGGACAGCAGCGTGCCGGTGACCGCCTGCACCTTGGCTTCGATGAGTTTGCGAAAAGCCGCATCCAACCCGCTGGGCTGGTCAACGTGCACCATGACCAGCGTCAGCCCGAGCCGCTTG
>JAYUHT010000407.1:0-4136 GCA_043766725.1 Burkholderiales bacterium
ACCGTAGGCCGCACGCAGCAGGCGCAGCGCCTCGCCGGCATTGCCCAGGCGGTACTCGACCCAGCCCAGGCTGTCGGTGATGAAGGGGTCGCCGGGTGACAACTGCAGCGCCCGCGCAATGAGTTGGCGCGCCTCGGGCAAGCGCAGCTTGCGCTCGGCCAGCGAATAGCCCAGCGCGTTGTGGGCGTGGGCATGCTCAGGGCGGGCCTGGATGACCTGGCGCAGCTTGCGCTCCATCAGGTCGAGCTCGCCCAGCTTCTCGGCCATCATGGCCTGTTCATAGACTAGATCCATGTCTTCGGGGAAGCGCTCGCCGCCGCTTTGCAGCAGATCCAGGGCAGGGCGCCATTGGCGCGCGTCGCGCAGCAACTGGGCCTGCGCCAACAGCTTGGCGCGCGCGTCGTCGGCCGTGCGTTCGGGCGCGCTGCGCAACAGCTCTTGCGCCTTGGCCAGTTGCCCCTGGCGCGCCAGGATGCCGGCGCGGCGGGCCAGCACGTCGAGCGCGCGCTGCGGGTTGTCGATGCGCGCCAGCCATTGTTCGGCTTGCGCAAAGTCACCGCCTTGCTCGGCCGCTTGCGACAGCATCAGCCAAGCCTGCGTCAGGCCTTGCGCCGGCGTGGTGGCCTCATCGTCGTCTTCTTCGCCGGCCACGGCCCGGGGCGCGCCCTGCGCTTCGGCCAGTTCGACGTAGCGGCGCAGCGCGGCCTGCGCCGGTGCCAGGTCACGCAGTTCGAGATGCAACGCGCCCAAGGTCAGCCAAGGCGGGGCCATCGTCGGCTCGGCCTGGGTCACCAGCGCGAGCTGCTCGATGGCCGGTGTGAAGCGCTGCGCGGCCGTGAGCACCCGCACATAGGCCAGGCGCACCTCGGTGCTGGCCGTGGGTTGCTTGAGATAGGCCTGAACCAGGCTTTCGGCTTGCGGTTTTTCGCGCGCCATGTCCAGCGCCAACAGCGCGGCACCAGGCGTCTCGGGGTCGTCGGCCTGGGCGCGCTGCGCCGCCTCCAGCGCCTTGGCCGTGTCGCCCGCTGCCAGCGCCGCGCGGCCCAGGGCCACACGCGCCGCGTTGCGCGTGGCCGGGGCGTTCAGGTAGGGCGCCACGGCTTGTTCAACAAAGGTTTGAGCGAGCTTCTTGTCGGCACTGCGCTGCGCCAGACGTGGCAGGCCCGCCAGCGTGGCGGCACGCTCAGGCGCGGGCGTTTGCGCGAGCAAGGTGCGCGCCACCTCAGTGGCGTCGGGCAGGCGGTTCAAGGCCATCAGCAATTGCAGCTGCAAGCGCAATGGCTCCAGTGATTCTGGCCGGGCGGTGCGCCAGGCCTTGGCCGCGGCCAGGGCGCGATCGCCTGAACGCGCGCCCAGCGCAATGTCCACGGCGCGGCGGAACAGGGCATCGTCGCGGCTGCGGCGGGCGGCATCGAGCACCACTTCATAGGCCGTGTTGGCCTGGCCGCCGGCCAGTTCAATCTCGCCGATCAGCAGTTGATAAAACAGCGGCGCATCGAGCGTGGAGTTAGCCACCGGCGCACTGGCCGCCGTGCCTTGTGCTGTGCCCTGTGCTGTGCCTTGTGCTGTGCCTTGTGCAATGGCATGCATGGAGCCGGCCGCCAGGCAGGCCGCCAGCAGGGGTGCGGCCAGGCGTGATGTGCCCGAGAACTTGCGCCGAACATGCGGTGCCGATGGGCTCATCGCCTCTCCAAAAGCTGAATTTTCATTCTCACATAATGACTCGATGCCAGAACTCCCGGAAGTTGAGGTCACCCGGCGCAGCATCGCCGCACACTTGGCCGGGGCGGTGGTGACCGGGGTGCGCGTGGGCAAACCTTTGCGCTGGCCGCTGGGTTGTTTGCCCGCAGGGTTGGTCGGCATGCAAATGGGTGATGCGCAGCGGCGTGGCAAGTACATCTGGTTGCCGCTGCACAGCCCGCTTGGGCCGGCAGGCGGGCTGCTGCTGCACCTGGGCATGTCGGGCTCATTGGCGTGGACTGATACCGCCCCGGCGCCGGGCCCGCATGACCATTTCGACCTGGCCACCCCGAGCGGCACTCTGCGCCTGACCGACCCACGCCGCTTCGGCGCGGTGGTCTTCAGCCCGTCGCTCGACGACGACCCAGCGCGCAAGCTGCTGGCGCGCCTCGGCCCCGAGCCCTTCGACGCTGCGCTGACGCCCGAGCGCTTCCACGCCGCGCTGCACGCGCGGCGCACGCCGGTCAAGGCGGCCTTGCTCAGCGGCGCGGTGGTGGTCGGCGCGGGCAACATCTACGCCTGCGAAGCCCTGTTCCTGGCCGGCATCGACCCGCGCACGCCCTGCCAGCGGCTGAGCCGGCCGCGGGCCGCGGCGTTGCTCGTTGCCCTGCGCGATGTGCTGGGCCGCGCGCTGGCCGCCGGCGGCACCACGCTGCGCGACTTTCGCGACGCCCAGGGCCACTCCGGCGCCTTCCAGGCGCAGGCGCAGGTGTACGGCCGCGCCGGCCTGCCGTGCACGCGCTGCGCCACACCGCTGCGGCGCATCAGCCAGGCGCAGCGTTCGAGCTTTTTCTGCTCGGTGTGTCAGCGCCGCTGACGAGCTTGTCAACAGATGTATCGCCGGCCTGTTTAGTTCGGTCTGCTGCGCTAGCATCGCGCCGCCCTGCAGGCCTTTGCCCTGTGCAACGGGCGGTTTCCCATGAACAGCCCCCTCGTCAGCAGCCTGGACACCCTCACCGCATGGCGCCGTTCGCTGGACCGGCAGTTCGGCGCGTTGGTACGCTTTCTTGGCGAACATGAGCTGGGCGATCAGGCCGACGCCGCCGGCCTGGCCACCCTGCAGCAACGCCTGCGCACAGACCAGTTATTGGTCGCGTTCGTGGCCGAGTTCTCGCGCGGCAAGTCCGAACTCATCAACGCCATCTTCTTTGCCGACAGCGGCCGGCGCGTGCTGCCGGCCACACCCGGGCGCACCACCATGTGCCCGGTGGAGCTGGCCTACAGCGCCGATGAACCGGTGCAACTTTCGCTGTTGCCCATCGAGACGCGCTTGCAGGGCTTGGCGCTGGCCGAGCTGCGCGGCCGCGCCGACACCTGGGCCCGCATTCCCCTGCAATTGAACGACGCCGCGCTGCTGGCCCAGGCGCTCACCGAGGTGACGCGCACGCGCAAGGTCAGCGTCGACGCCGCCCGCGCGCTGGGCCTGTGGAGCGACGAACGCCCGCAGGACAACCCGGTGCGCGACGCTGACGGCCAGGTCGACGTGCCGGCCTGGCGCCACGCCGTGATCAACTACCCGCACCCGCTGCTCAAGCGCGGCCTGGTGGTGCTTGACACACCAGGGTTGAATGCCATCGGCGCCGAACCCGAGCTCACGCTGGGCCTGTTGCCTTCGGCGCATGCCACTGTGTTCATGCTCGCAGCCGATACCGGCGTGACACGAAGCGACCTGGCCATCTGGCGCGAACATCTCAGCGGCAACTCGCTCGAACGCTTTGTGGTGCTGAACAAGATCGACACCCTGGCCGACCCGCTCTCCACGCCCGAGCAAATTGCCGCGCAGATCGAGCTGCAACGCCAGGTCACCGCGCATGCCCTGTCGGTGCCCGTGACGCGGGTCTACCCGCTGTCGGCCCGCGAAGGCTTGAGTGCGCGCATCAGCGGCGACGCCGCTGCGTTGCAGCGCAGCCGCCTGCCCGAGTTGGAAGAAGCGCTGTCGATGCAGTTGCTGCCGCGCCAGCGTGAGATGCTTTCGCATGCCGCCATGGCCGTGCTCAGCGGCATGCGCGCCCACGCCACGGTGCGGCTGGCCGAGCAACGCCGCCACAGTGCCGAGCAAATGCACGAGCTGGCCAGCCTGCGCGGCAAGAGCGGCGCCAAGGTGCGCCTGCTGCTGCAACGCCTGGGGCTGGAGTCGAGTGATTTCGAACGTTGCACCGCGCGGCTCACGGCCTTGCGCGCCGTGCACCTGCGCATGTTGCAGGCCGCCTTGGGCGAGTTGTCGGCCGAAAAGTTGCGGGGACAGGTGAACACCTTGGCCACGGCCCTGACCGAATCGCTGTTCAACCTGGGTGCGCGCAAGGCGCTGGCGCGGCTGTGCGACGACCTGCACAAGGCCTTGACCCGGGCGCGCGCGCAGATGCAGGAAGCGCAGGCCATGCTGGCGGCCAGCTACC
>JAYUHT010000408.1:0-4133 GCA_043766725.1 Burkholderiales bacterium
CAGCGCCACCCTGAGCGGCGCCGAGCCCTTGCGGATCGGTGGCTACTTGCTCAAGGCGCAGCTTGGTGTGGCTGCGCCTGCCACCAGCCCTGAGCCGGCTGTGCCCGGCGCGCGCACGCCCACCCCGGCGCGGCCCGCTGCGGCCGCACCGCAGCACCATGCGCCAGCGCCGAACGATGTGTTTTCCGACTTGCTGGGTTCTGGTGCGGGCCCGTTGAGTGCACCAAGCAGCAACCCTTTCGCCGATCTGTTTGGGCAGCCCCATGCCGCACCATCCGGCACACCAACCGGCACACCATTCGGCACACCATCGTCCACATCATTGGCCGCTGCGACGCCGAGCCGGCCCGCCGCGCCACCGCCCGACCCCTTTGCCGGGCTGCTGCCACCGCCCGCCGGCGTGGCATCCAGCTCGGCCGCCCTGGCGTCACCAGGCCCGGCGGCCGCACCGCGGCTGCCGGACGACTTCGACCCCTTCGCCGCGCCCGCCCCGGCGCGCACCCACACCGACGCGCTGGCCCACACGCCGCCCAACACACCGGCCGACCCGCTGGCCGCCTTCGGCTTCGCCAGCGATGCCTCCCAGCCCTCGATGGATCAGTTCTTTGGCCTGGGCAGTGGTGCGCGAACCTCAGGCAACACCGACCCCTTGGCCAACTTTCTCGACCACACGCCTGCGCGCCGGGTTGAGCCGGCGCAGAACGACCATGTACCCGCGCTCAACGCGGCCTGGTCCGCACCCCGGGTGGTACCGCCCGCACCAGCACCAGCACCAGCACCAGCACCAGCACCAGCACCAGCACCAGCACCCGCACCAGCACCAGCACCCGCACCCGCACCCGCACCAGCACCAGCACCCGCAACGGCGGCAGCGCCCAGCCCGCCCGCGCCGCCTGGCGCGAGGCTGGCCGGCCCTGACGCCGTTGCCCTGTGGAATGCCCTGTTAGAAGGCGCCGGCCTGCCGCCGGCCGCTGCGGCGCCCGGCGCGCACGAGGCCCAGATGCGCGAGCTGGGCCGCATTTTGCGCAGCGCCCTGGCCGGCATCCTGCAATTGATCGCGGTGCGTGCCAGCACCAAGCATGAGCTGCGCGCCGGCGTCACCGTGATCCAGGCACAGCACAACAACCCGCTGAAGTTTTCACCCGACGCCCGCGCCGCACTCGAACAGTTGCTGTCGCCGCCGCTGCGCGGTTTTCTCGACGGCCCCGCTGCCATGGACGACGCCATGCACGACCTGGTGGGCCATGCCATCGGCAGCGTGGCCGGCCTGCGCGCGGCGGTGGAAGGCATGCTCGACCGCTTCGCGCCGCAGGCCCTGGAGGGCAAGCTGGGCGCCGGCTCCATGCTCAGCAACCTGCTGCCCATGAACCGCAAGGCCCGGCTGTGGGATTTGTACTTGCTGCACCACGCCGCTATTCGTGATGAGGCCGAGGAAGACTTTCACACCTTGTTCGGCAAGGCCTTCCTGGCGGCCTACGAGCAGCAGGTCGAGCGCTTGCGGCGCGAGGCGAGCGGCCGATGAGGGTCATGGGGGCAATATGAGGCACCCTGTGTCAACCCCCGGAAAGCGGGCCGAGCGCCGGGCCGCCGTGGGCCACAGGCCCATGGCCTTCGGCAGGCACAAACAGTCCGTGGGGGCTGTTTGTGTCCGGCCTCAGTCCGCAAGCCGGCCCGCGATCCCCCTGGGGGAGTGGAGGCGGATCAGCAGTTCCCGCCTGCGCGGGGACTGCCCGCCGGAACGCCCAACGGCCTACGAGCCGTTGGGCCGGCGCGTGTACCCACGCGACGAGGGGCTGTCATGAACCCGATCCGAATGGCCAGTTGCAGCGCGCGCGGCGCGCGCAGCCAGAACGAAGACGCGCTGGCCGTGGGCGTGGCGCGCAATGGCCACTTCGCCGTGCTGGCCGATGGTGCCGGTGGCCACCGCCGCGGCGCTGAAGCGGCGCAGCGCACGGTGGCGTGCATCGAACGGTTATTGCGCGACGATGCGGTGGCTTTTTCTCCGGCCAACCTGACGCAGATCGTGCGCCTGGCGCATTCCGAGCTGCTGCACCATCAAGATTCGCAAGCGCATGAGGCGCGGATGCACTGCACGGTGGTGGTGTTGTGGCTCGACCCGGCGCTGGGCCATGCGCTGTGGACGCATGTCGGCGACTCGCGCCTTTACCGCTTTCGCCATGGCCAGGCCGATGTCGTCACCGCCGACGACAGCGTGGTGCAGCGGCTGTTCCAGGCCGGGTTGATCCGCGCTGACCAAGTGCCTGAGCACCCGCAAAAGAACCAGCTGCTGGCCGCGCTGGGCATGGTGGGTGAGGTGGCCCCGCACACCGTGGTGCGGCCGGTTGAGCTGAACGAAGGCGATGCCTTTTTGTTGTGCAGCGACGGCTGGTGGGAAGGCTTCGACGCCACCGCCCTGGCCCGCGGCCTGGGCGATGCGCAAGAGCCCGCGCAGTGGCTGGGTGCGCAAAGCGCGCAAATCGAGGCCCGCGCCAAGCCGCGGCAAGACAACTTCAGCGCGGTGGCGGTGTGGGTGGGCGCGCCCGGCAGCGCCAGCCATTCGGGTGCCGACGACACACTGCCGCGCGCGCGGCCGGCGGCGTGACAGCCCCTACCACTCGCGCAGCAACATCGGCGTGAAGGCTTCAGGGCCGGGCAGGCCGGTGACCACGGTGCAGCTGCCCGGCGCGCCCGCCCTGCCCGGTGTGCCCGGCCTGACCATGGGCCACCACACGCTGGCACCGGCTAACCGCTGGCTCAATGCCTGCGCGGCCAGGCTGAGCGCAGCATCACTCAAGCTCGCGCCGGCGGTCACCTCGTAGCGCTCGCGCGCGGGTGCGAGTGTGGGTACAGATGCGGGTGCGGATGCGGGTGCGGCGTCGCTCAGCGCGCGCATCCAGGGTTTGCGGCCGCTGCCCGGCCACGGTGGCGCTTGTGCCAACGCGGCTTCGAAGGCTGCCAGCGTGGCGCCGTCAGCCAGCGTGGCCAGGCCGGCGCGCGCCAGGTGCGCGCACCACAGTTCGAGGTGATCCAGGCCCACGCGGTCGGCCGGCGGCGCGCTGCGCGGCAAGGCCAGCAGCAGCGGGTAGTAGCGGCCCACGTTGTCGCAACTGGGCAGCCAGACACCGAACCACCATTGCGCATCCACCACGCCGGGGCCCCAGGCAAAGCGCCACACGGGCGCGGCCAGGTAGGCGGCCAGCCAGCCTTCGCCCAGCGCCTGCTGGCTGGCGCGCAGCCCGGCGCTGAACCAGGCGTCGCAGGCCTGCACCCAGCCGGCATCGAGCCGGCGCGAAGCAAAGTCGCCCAACATGGCCAGCTTGCCGAACCAGCCCGCGGTGTGGGGCGCAAGCGGGCTGGTTGCCGGGTCTGGTGCAAGCATGGTGGCGGCCTGGGTTGCGTGGCTTCATGCGCCGGGCCGCGTGTCGCGCCGTCACAGCCCCATGGGGCACGCGAAGCTGCGCAACTCGGGCAGGCGCAAGGGGTTGCGCACGCTGCCAGCGGTGATGTCGAAGATCGCCTTGCGGCCGTCACTGTTGAAGGTTGCGCGGAATTTTTCCGGCGCTGAACCAGGCTGCAGATCGACCCGCTCGAACAACCTGAACAAGGCCCACGGCCCATCGTTGACCATGCCCGTGCTGCCGGCGGGCTGCACCTCCACCCGCACCACGCCGCTGCCGCGCGGGCCCGGCCAGCGCACCGGGTGCGGGATCTGCGGGCCATGGTCGTAGCGCACCGGCTGGCCATCGACATCGAGGCTGAACTGCTTCAAGCCCTGGTCCATTTCCACCGGCTTGAAAACAAGCTGGGTCGCTGGCCCGACGCCGCCTTGGAAGAAAGTTTCGCGGATGGTTGCAGCGCGCTGGAATTGCGGCAAGGTGCCGGCGTCGCTGCCCAGTAAGACGCCGTCGTGCGGACGAAAGCGCCAGGGGCGCGTGGTGGTGTCGATGTAGGGCGCCAGCTCTTGCTGCATCAAATCGAACTTGCCACCGGGACCGAACAGCGCGCCAAAGTCAGCCGGCGTGATCTCGTCAACCGCGGTGGCAACCAGCGGGTAGCGGCCCGCTGCGGCCCGCTGGCAGAACTCGCCGACGAGCGAGTGCACCTTGCGCGAAAGCGTCTCACGCAACTCCCGC
>JAYUHT010000409.1:0-4133 GCA_043766725.1 Burkholderiales bacterium
CCGAAGGCCGCAAGATCGCCGCCATGGCCGAGACCTACCACCGGCCGTTTGCGCCGCACGACTGCATCGGCCCGGTGGGCTTTGCCGCGGCGGTGCACATGAGCTTCAGCCAGCCCAACACGCTGATTCAAGAATCGGTGCGGGCGTTTTATCGCGGTTGGTACAACGAACTCGTCACCGCCGTGCCGCGCATTGAAAACGGCTTTGTCCACCCGATGGAAGGGCCGGGCCTGGGGCTGGAGTTGCAACCCGGCGTGTATGAGCGCGCTGACACCACGGTGCGCCGAACCACGGCATAACGATTGAAAGGAGTCAGTGCCTTGTCCACCTCTTTGTTTGATCTCTCTGGCCGCACGGCGCTGGTCACCGGTTCGTCGCGCGGCCTGGGCCTGGCGATTGCCACCGGCATGGCACAAGCCGGCGCGCGCGTGGTAATCAACGGCAGCGATGCCGCGCGCGTGAAAGCGGCTGCCGCCACGCTGCGCGAGCAGGGCCACACTGCCATCGAAGCGGCCTTCGACGTGGCCAGCGAAGCCGCCGTGGTCGCCGCATTTGAAACCTTAGACAAGGCCGGCATCAACGTCGACATCGTCGTCAACAACGCCGGCATCCAGCACCGCCAGCCGATCGTTGAGCTGGCGCTGGCCGACTGGCAGCGCGTGATCGACACCAACCTCACCAGCGCCTTCCTGGTCAGCCGCGAAGCGGCGCGGCGCATGCTCGCGCGCGGCCAGGGCGGCAAGGTCATCAACATCGGCTCGCTCATGAGCCAGGTCGGGCGCGCCACCGTCTCGCCGTACACCGCGGCCAAGGGCGGCATCCGGGCGCTGACCTGCACCATGGCCGCGGAGTGGGCCGAAAAAGGTATTCAAGCCAATGCCATCGGCCCGGGCTACATGGCCACTGAAATGAACCAGGCGCTGATCGACAACCCCGCCTTCGACGCCTGGGTCAAGACACGCACGCCGGCGCGCCGCTGGGGCCGGCCCGACGAGCTTGTGGGCACAGCAATCTATCTCGCTTCCCACGCTTCCGACTTCGTCAACGGGCAAATCGTCTATGTCGATGGCGGCATGCTCGCCGTCTTGTAGCGCTGCGCTGCACGCGCTTTCTTTTCACCACCCCTTCAACACGAAAGACATTCCATGACCCTTCAACACACCCCGCGGCGCGTCGCTCTGGCTGCACTGGCCACATTGGCCACGCTCGCCTTCACCACCACCGCCGCGTGGGCGCAGGTCAACGCCAAGATCGGCCACGCCATGCCCGAAAGCCACCCCCAGGCAGCGGCGATGAAGCGCTTTGCCGAACTCGCCACCAGCTACACCAACGGCAGCGTGAAGGTGCAAGCCTTTCACTCCGGCGTGCTGGGCAGCGACGAGAAGCAATTGCAGGCCGTGCAGGCCGGCACGCAAGAGCTGTACATCGGCACCCTGGCGCCATTGAGCACGCGCGTGAAGGAAGTGCAGGTCTGGGACTTGCCCTTCATGTTCGCGAACGAAAAAGAGGTCTACGCCGTGCTCGACGGCAACTCGTCGAAGATCATCTTCCAGAAGATCGAGCCGGCCGGCCTGGTGGGCCTCACCTGGACGGGCATGGGCTTTCGCAATCTTTCCAACAGCAAGCGCAGCGTGACCAGGCTGGAAGACGTGGCGGGTTTGAAGATTCGCGTCATGGCCAACCCGGTGGCACTGGAAACCTGGAAGACCATCGGTGCCAACGCTGTGCCCATGGCCTTTGCTGAAGTCTTCCCGGCGCTGGAAATCAAGGCGCTCGATGGCCAGGAAAACCCGCTGGTGCACATGTATTCGAACAAGATGCAAGAGGTGCAGAAGTTCATCTCGGTCACCAACCACGTCTACACGCCGGTGGCGCTGGTGGCGTCGAAGAAGTTCTGGGACGGCCTGAATGCCGAGCAAAAAGCCGGCCTGCAAAGAGCGGCCACCGAAGCCGGCCAGCTGCAACGCAAGCTGCTGGAAGAAGGCGACGCTGACGTGGTGGGCAAGTTCAAGGCCGCGGGCGTGACCATGAACACCGTGAGCGTGGCCGAACTGGCGCGCATCCAGGAAAAGGTCAAGCCCGTGGTGGCGAAGTTCTCGCCCATCATCGGCGAAGACTTCGTCAAAGGCTTCTACGCCGAAATCGACAAAGCCCGCAGCGCGAAGTAAGGCTGCCGCACGCAGCGCGCCGTTCCCCGTACCAGCACCATGGCCACGCTGTTCAAGCGCCTGACTGACGCCTTCATACGGGCGTTGGAAGGGGTGATGGTGTTGTGCCTGGCGCTGATGCTGGTGATGGTGTTCGGCAACGTCGTGCTGCGCCTGTTCTGGAACACCGGCATCGACCTGTCGGAAGAGATTCCGCGCTATGCCTTCGTGTGGATGACCTTCCTGGGCGCCATCGTCGGCATGCGCAAACGCGCCCACCTGGGCGTGGACATCGTGGTGCAGGCCCTGCCCCGCTTGGGCCGGCGCGTGTGCTGGGGCATCAGCCAAGCCATCATGCTGGTGTGCTGCCTGTACATCGTGTACGGCACGTATTTGCAGCACGACATCATTCAAGGCAATGCCTCGCCGGTGGCGCAGATCAGCATGCTGTGGGTGTTCGGCGTGAGCTACCTCACCGGCACGGCGATCGCGCTGATCTGTGCGTCCAATCTGTTGCGCCTGTTCGCCGGCCAGGTGAGCGACGACGAGTTGATCGACGTGCATGAAGAAGGCATGAGCGAAGCACTGGAGGCCGAGCGCGAGATCGTGGCGCAGCAAGCGCATGCTGCGGCCGGCGCAGGCAAACAGGCGGCGCGGCCATGACCATCCTGGTCTTCATCACCTCGCTGCTGGGCCTGATGGCGCTGGGCATGCCGGTGGCCTTTGCGCTCATCGGCTGCGGCATCACGATGATGTTCTACATGGGCGTCACCGACCCGCAGATCGTCATTCAAAACATGTGGGACGGCGCCAACAGCTTCCCGCTGCTGGCCGTGCCCTTCTTCATGCTTGCCGGCGAGTTCATGAACGCCGGCGGCATGACCCGGCGCATCATCTACATGGCCATGTCCTGGGTCGGCCACATCCGCGGCGGGCTGGGTTATGTGGCCGTGGTGGCCGCGGTCATCATGGCCTCGCTCTCGGGCTCGGCGGTGGCCGACACCGCCGCGCTGGCGGCCGTGCTGGTGCCGATGATGCGCAAGGCGGGCTACAACATTAACCGTTCATGTGGGCTGATCGCCTGCGGCGGCATCATCGCCCCGGTGATCCCGCCGTCGATCGCGATGATTCTTTACGGCGTGACCGGCGGCGTGTCGATCACCAAGCTGTTCATCGCCGGCATCGTGCCGGGCATCTTGATGGGCGTGGCCATCATGCTGGCCTGGCGCTGGTCGATCGGCAAAGACCAGGTGCAGGCCGAACCCCGGCGCAGCACGGCCGAGCGCATCACTGCCACGCGCCAGGCGCTGTGGGCGCTGGTGCTGCCGTTGGTGATCGTGGGCGGCCTGAAGTTCGGCCTGTTCACGCCCACCGAAGCGGCGGTGATCGCGGCCGTGTATTCACTCTTCGTTGGCCTGCTGGTCTACCGCGAAATCAAGCCCCAGCAACTCTTCGACTTGTTCTATCGCGCCGCTGAAACCACCGCCATCATCATGTTCCTGGTGTCGGCCGCGGGCGTGTCGGCCTGGCTCATCACCACCGCCAACATCCCACAGCAACTGGCTGATCTTGTGCAGCCGCTGATGGACAACAAGATGCTGCTCACCTTCGCGCTGATGCTGCTGGTGCTGGTGATCGGCACCGCGCTCGACTTCACACCCACCGTGCTGATCATGACGCCGGTGTTGATGCCCGTGCTCAAGCAAGCCGGCATCGACCCGGTTTACTTCGGTGTGCTGTTCATCATGAACAACGCCATCGGCCTGGTGACGCCGCCGGTGGGCACGGTGCTCAACGTGGTGGCCGGGGTGGGCAAGATGAAGATGGACGAGGTCACGCGCGGCGTGATCCCGTTCATGATTGCCGAGTTCGCGGTGATGTTCCTGATGGTGCTGTTCCCTTCACTGGTCATGGTGCCCGCCAAGTTCCTCTACGGCTGAGTTCCGCGGCCACGCTTTTTCCGATACGGGTTGCTGTCTGGTACGC
>JAYUHT010000410.1:0-10860 GCA_043766725.1 Burkholderiales bacterium
GCACGCCGCGCCGCGCCAGGCCTTGCGCCGCCGCGATCAACGTGGCCGGCGTGGCCAAGGCCAAGGCGCAAGGGCAGGTCACCACCAGCACCGACACCGCCACCCACAGCGCACGCGCCGGGTCGAGCTGGCTCCACACCAGTGCCGCCGCCACCGCCAGGCCGAGCACGGCCCATAAAAACGGCCCAGCCATGCGCTCGGCCAGCGCAGCCTCGGCCGGGCGCTGGCTGGCCGCGCTGCGCATCAAATCCAGCACCGCTTGCAGTCGCGTGTCGGCGCCACTGCGCTGCACCCGCATCAGCACTGGCGCGCCGGCGTTCAGGCTGCCGGCCAGCACCTCATCGCCCGGGCCACGTGGCAAGGCCTGGCTTTCACCGCTGAGCAGGGCTTCATCGCTGCGCGTCTGGCCTTCGATCACGACACCATCGGCCACGAAGGCCTGGCCCAGCGGCACGCGCAGCACGTCGCCGGGCTGCACGCGCAACGCGCTCACCTCTTCGAATGTACCTGCCGTCGTGCGCCGCCAGGCGCTGTGGGGCAGCTCGCTCGTGGCCGCTTCGAGCACCGCAGCCGCGCGATGGCGCAGGCGCATCTCGACGTAGCGCGCAGCGAGCAGAAAGCTGACGAACATGGTGAGTGAATCGAAGTACACCTCGCTGCCGAACGGGCCGTGGCTTTGGAACGTGGCCCCGGTGCTGGCCACGAAGCTCACGCCCAGGCCGAGGGCGACGGGCAAGTCCATGCTGATGCGGCGTTGGCGCAGGCCTTGCCAGGCGGCGCTGAACAGCGGCGCCGCGCTGAACAGCAACACCGGCAGGCTGAGCAACCAACTGGCCCAGTTGAGCAGCCGGGCGAGGTCGGGCGCCAGATCGCCAGGCGCGGCGAAGTAGGCCGGCGCGGCCAGCATCATCACCTGCATGGCGCACAGGCCGGCCACGAACAGGCGCCACACCGCTGCGCGCGCCTCGGCCGCGCGCAGCTCGCGCGCCGGGGCGCCGGCGTCGGGCGCCGCACCATAGCCGGCCGCTTGAACGGCGGCGATCAGGCTTGATGCGGCTATGCGCGCCGGGTTCCATTGCACGGTGGCGCGCTGGCCGGCCGCGCTGACCCGCGCCTGCACCACGCCGGGCACGCCCAGCAAGGCCTGCTCGATGAGGCCAGCGCAGGCCGCGCAGTGCATGCCGCTCAGCGCCAGGTTCGATTCGGCCAGGTGCGGCCCTGCGCTGCTGGGCAACCAGCGCGTGAAGCGCGACAACTCCAGGGGGTCGTCTAGCACCGCGCCTTCTGACAAGGCGGCGGCAGGGGCAGTGGGCATGCGTTCAGGGGCGGGGCGGCGTCACATAATCTAGGCCAGCCCAAGGCCCACCAGCATGATCCAGATCAAGACCGCCCTGCCCCTGCACAGTGTCGTGCTCAGTGTCGTGCTCAGTGTTGTGCTCAGTGTTGTGCTCAGTGTCGTATTCAACCTGCTGTTAGGCGCATCGGCCAGCGCGCAAGACGGCCCGCAGCCGCACCTTCCCACCATCAATCTGCAAGCCGGCCTTCACCTCATAAAGGCCGAAGTGGCGCGCACGCCGCAGCAGGTGCAGACCGGCATGATGTTTCGCCGTGAAATGGGCAGCAACGAGGCCATGTTGTTTGTGTTCGGCGACCTGGCGCCGCGCTGCTTCTGGATGAAGAACACGCTGCTGCCGCTGAGCATTGCCTTCATTGCCGACGATGGCCAGATCGTGCAGATCAACGACATGCAGCCGCGCGACGAAACCTCGCATTGCACCAAGACCGCCGTGCGCTTCGCGCTGGAAATGAACCAGGGCTGGTTCGCCAAACGCGGCATCAAGGCCGGCATGAAGTTGAAGGGCACGCCGTTCGTGCCCTGAAGGCGCGGGCGCCGCGGGCGTCGAATAGAGGTTGGCTATAGTCGCCAGTTCGGGCTTTTTCACAACTAGAGGAGACGGATCATGGGTGTCATTTTTCAATCATTGGGGCGCACGGTGGCCGCCGGCGTGGTGCTGCTGGTGCTGTTGATCGTGGCCTGCGGCACGGGTGCCATCAACCATGCATGGGGTGCGTTCTTCATGCGCTACTTGCACGTGGCCAGCGGGGTGATGTGGATCGGCCTGCTGTGGTACTTCAACTTCGTGCAGATCCCCTCAATGCCGAAGATCCCTGATGAGCAAAAGCCCGCCATCGGCAAGGTGATCGCGCCCACCGCGTTGTTCTGGTTCCGTTGGGCCGCGCTGGCCACCGTCGTCACCGGCTTGCTGGTGGCGTTGATGCACGGCTACCTGGCTCAAGCCTTGAT
Source organism: Burkholderiales bacterium (assembly GCA_043766725.1). Lineage (GTDB taxonomy): Bacteria > Pseudomonadota > Gammaproteobacteria > Burkholderiales > Burkholderiaceae_C > Rubrivivax. Next base: position 2,306 of record JAYUHT010000410.1, read on the forward strand.
GTTGCAGCGCCCCGTGTTGGCCATCGGCATCGGCATGTGGCTGGCCTTGATCATGGCCTTCAACGTCTGGTTCATCATCTGGCCGAACCAGAAGAAGGCGCTGGGCATGGTCACGGTCACGCCCGAAGAAAAGGCCAAGGCCGCACGCTTGGCGATGCTCACATCGCGCGGCAACACCATGCTGTCGATTCCCATGCTGTTTTGCATGGTTGCGCCGCACAACGGCGGGCTGTAATGCGCCCCAAGGCCGGCCGAGGCCGGCCGCCCCCGTGGGGATCAAGCAAAGTGGCGAAGCCACATTTGCTGGGTTCGCCTCAGGTTTCGGGCGGCGCTTCGGCCGAGAGGCGCCGCTCGATCACCACCTTCGCTTGGCCACGCGCCAGGCGCACGTTCAAGGTGGCACCCGGGCTCAGCTGCCCCGGCGCCATCAACACGTTGCCAGCCTCGCCTGCAACGATGGCGTAGCCGCGTTCGAGCACATGCTGTGGGTCGAGCTGCGTGAGCCGGGCTTGCAACACGGCCAAGCGGTTGCCCTGCGCCGCCAACGCCAGGCCGCGGGCACGCGTGCAGCGCGCTTGCAGATAAGCCAGCGCTTGGCTGTCGCGCTGGTTGCGGCGCGCCATGCAGCCGCGCAGGCGCAGCGCCAGCAGCGCCAGGCGCTGCTGATGGCCGCGCAGACCACGCAGCCGGCCCGCCAGTTGCTCACCCAAAAAATCAAGCCGCTGCGCCTGGGTGTCCAGGCGGCGCTGTACGGCGCGCGCGGCGCGGGCGGCCAGCAGCGCCAGCTCGGCGCGCAATTCATCGCGCGGCGGCGCGGCCAATTCGGCCGCTGCGGTGGGGGTGGCGGCGCGCAGGTCAGCGGCCAGGTCCGCCAGGCTGATGTCGGACTCATGCCCGACGCCGCTGATCACGGGCAGCGGGCAGCCTCGAATGGCACGCACCAGGGCTTCGTCATTGAACGCCCATAGATCTTCCAGCGAGCCGCCACCGCGCACCAGCAGCAACACGTCGACCTCCCGCCGCTGGCCAGCCAGCTGCAGTGCCTGCACCAGTGCCGCGGGCGCCTGCGCGCCTTGCACCAGGCTGGGGTAGACCACCACCCGCAGGTGTGGCGCGCGGCGCGCCAGCGCGGCCAACACGTCGCTCAGCGCTGCCGCCGCAGTGGAGGTGATGATGCCCACGGCGCGCGGGAACGGCGGCAGCGCGCGTTTGGCCGACACATCGAACCAGCCTTGCGCTTGCAGCAGCGCTTTCTTGCGCAGGAACTCTTCGTACAGCGCGCCGCTGCCGACACGCTTCATGGCCTCGACCACGAACTGCAACTCGCCGCGCTGCTCATACACCGCCAGGCGGCCACGCAGCTCGACTTGCTGGCCATCGGCGGGGGTGAAATCCATCATCACCGCGGCGCGGCGGAACATGGCACAGCGCAGCAGGGCGGGCGCGCCGCCGGCGTCTTTCAAGGCGAAATACAGATGCCCACTGCCCGGGCGCGACAGGCCTGATAGCTCACCGCGCACCGTGACGGCGGCAAAGCGCGCATTCAGTGCATCGGCGCAAGCCAGCAGCAGCGCGGCCACGCCCCAAACGGTCCGCGCCAGGCCTTCGTTTTCAGCCGCGTTCAAGGCCAAACCCAGGCCTGGCGCGGGGCAAGTGCTCCACACCCGCGCCAGCACTGGGCCGGCGCGCACTGACACCGCGAAAACTGCCGCAAGCAAGTCTCAACTGGTTGATTTCAAACATCATTTTTCTGCCGAAAAAAGTGGCAGGCTAATCAGACCCATGTATTGACGCCACTTTGCGGCCACTGCATGGACGTTAACCACACAGTTGTCCACAGCAACGGTGGATGACTCGGCGCGGTGCGCGCGCAAGCCGGTTAACGCGGCCCCTTTCGGCCGCCGGTGAGGCGCAGGCTTGCCCCCATAATCGCCGCCGCTGTGTGCCCTGCTGGTGCCCATGAACGCCCGCAACCTGCCATGCAGCGCCCACCGCCCGAGCACCCGAGGCCACCCTTTGCTTTCGATCATACAAGCCGCTGGTTGGCCGATTTGGCCGCTGATCCTTTGCTCCATCGTCGCCTTGGCCATCGTCGTTGAACGCCTGATCAGCCTGCGCCCTTCGCTCGTGGCGCCGGTCAGCTTGCTTGAAGAAGTGATGGCGGTCACCCGCGAGCGGCTGCCCAACCTGGAGGTGGTGAACAAGCTGGCGCAAACGTCTGAAATGGGCAGCGTGCTGGCCACCGGGTTGCGCAACGTGATGGCCAACCCCAAGGCCAGCGAGCTGGATGTGCGCCAGTCGCTCGAAGGCGCCGGCCGCGTCGCACTGCACCGGCTGGAGCGCTACTTGAATGCGCTGGGCACCATCGCTTCGGCCGCGCCGCTGCTGGGGCTGTTCGGCACCGTGGTGGGCATGATCGAGATCTTCGGCTCGCAGTCGCCAACCGGCGGCTCCAACCCGCAGATGCTGGCGCACGGCATTTCGGTGGCCCTGTACAACACCGCGTTCGGGTTGATCATCGCCGTGCCGGCCTTGATGTTCCACCGCTACTTCCGCTCGCGGGTCGAGGAATACCAGTTGACCATGGAGCTGGCCGCCGAGCGGCTGCTGCCCCAGTTGATGCGGCAAGCCGCGCGCAGCGTTGCGGCACACGCCGCCTGACCACGGCTGACCACGGCTGACAGCGCCATGAAGTTTTCGCGCCACCATGTTGATGAGCCCGAGATCAACCTGATCCCCTTCATCGACGTGTTATTGGTGATCCTCATCTTCCTGATGCTGTCGACCACCTATTCGCGCTTCACCGAACTGCAGCTCACCCTGCCCGCCGCCGACGCTGAAAAGATGCGCGAACGGCCGCATGAAATCCTGGTGGCCGTGGCCGCCGACGGTCGCACACTGATCAACAAGCAACCGGTAGACGGGCGCAGCGTGGTCGCCCTGGCCACCGAACTCACCGCCGCCGCCGCCGGCCATGCCGACGCCGCGGTGATCATTTCTGCCGACGCGATGTCGTCACATCAATCGTTCGTCAATGTGCTCGACGCCGCGCGGCGCGCCGGCCTGGCGCGCCTGACCATCGCCACCCAGGGCAGCAGCGGCACGCAGCCGTGAAGCTGCCAGCGGCATGGGAGCAGGCCCTGGTGGCCGGCTGGTGGCAACCCCGTTGCACCGGCTGGCACCGCGCACTGTTGCCGCCGGCTTGGTTGTATGGGCTGGCCATTGCCCTGCGCGAACTTGCCCTGCGCAAACACTGGTTAACCCCCGGTTGGCGCGCGCCTGTGCCGGTGGTGGTGGTGGGCAACCTGGTGCTCGGGGGTGCGGGCAAGACCCCCACCGTGATGGCCCTGGTGCAGGCTTTGCAAGCCGCCGGGCGCAAGCCAGGCGTGGTGTCGCGTGGCTATGGGCGCCGGGGTGATGAAGTCTGCGAGGTCACGCCGCAGGCCCAGGGTGCGCAGGTGGGCGACGAGCCGCTGTTGATCCGTCGCCGCACGGGCGTGCCGGTGTGGGTGGGCCGCGATCGCGCCGCGGCGGTGCGTGCCTTGTTGCTGGCGCAGCCGCAGGTCGACCTGATCGTCTGCGACGACGGCTTGCAGCACCTGGCCCTGCAGCGCGATGCGCAGATCATCGTCTTCGATGAGCGCGGCGCAGGCAATGGGCAACTGCTGCCCGCCGGACCATTGCGCGAGCCCCTGCCCGCGGCCGTGCCGGCACGCACGCTGGTGCTCTACAACGCTCCCGCCGCCAGCACGCCACTGCCTGGCGCCCTGGTGCAGCGGCAACTGGCCGGCGCCGTGGCGTTGGCCGAGTGGTGGGCCGGCGCTGCACCCACCCTCGCTGCCCTGCAGGCCTTGCGCGGCCGCCCGGTGCTGGCTGCCGCCGGCTTGGCGCACCCGGCGCGCTTCTTCAACATGCTGCGTGCGGCGGGCTTACAAAACACTGAACTGCCATTGCCCGATCATCATGACTACACCACCCTGCCCTGGCCGCCAACCACGGCCGACGTGCTGGTGACCGAGAAAGACGCGGTGAAGATTGCGCCGGGCCGCGCGGGCAGCACGCGGGTGTGGGTGGTGCCGCTAGACTTCCAGCTTCCTGAAGGATTCGTTGCCAACCTGCTCGCGCATTGCACCCGCCCATGAGAAGACGCCCTGTTTCAATCCCCGCACAGCGGGCCGAGCGCCGGGCCGCCCCAAGCCGGCCCGCGATCCCCTTGGGGGATCGGCGCGTGTACCCACGCGCCGAGGGGCAGTCATGAGCCTTGATCTGCGCCTGATCGAATTGCTGGTCTGCCCCGTGTGCCGCGGCCCGCTGCAACTGCTGCGCGACGAGCAGCAGCGCCCCACCGGCTTCAGCTGCCCGGCTGACCGCCTGGCCTTCCCCATCCGCGACGGCCTGCCGTGCCTGCTGGAAAGCGAAGCGCGCAGCCTGGACGCCGCAGCGGCCGCGCCCGCGCCGAGCGGCGGTTTGGGCGCCTGACAGCTTGGACTTTCACGTCCTGATCCCGGCGCGGCTGGCCTCGACGCGCCTGCCCAACAAGCCGCTGGCCGACATCGCCGGAGTGCCCATGGTGGTGCGCGTGGCGCAGCGCGCGGCGCAATCTGGTGCCCGGCAAGTGGTGGTGGCGGCAGACGATGAACGCATCGTCGACGCATGCACCGCCCACGGCGTGCACGCTCTGCTCACCCGCGCTGACCATGCCAGCGGCAGCGACCGCCTGGCCCAGGCCTGTGCACTCATCGGTTTAGACGGCGACGACCTGGTGGTGAACGTGCAGGGTGACGAGCCGCTGATCGAGCCCGAACTGGTGCACCAGGCCGCGCAACTGCTGCGGCAACGGCCTGATTGCGTGATGAGCACCGTGGCGCACGCCATCACTTCGGCGGCTGACTTCACGAATCCGAACATCGTCAAGGTGGTGCTCGATGCGCAGGGCCGCGCGCTGTACTTCAGCCGCGCGCCGATTCCGGCCTGGCGCGACGCGCCCCAGAGCAACTCGGCCCTGCCCGAGCCGGCGCCGCTGCGCCACGTGGGCCTGTACGCCTACCGCGCCGGCTTCCTGCGCCGGTTCCCGAGCTTGAGCCCCGCACCCTTGGAACAACTCGAAGCGCTGGAGCAACTGCGCGTGTTGTGGCACGGCGAGCGCATTGCGGTGATGATCAGCGCTGTGGCGCCCGGCATCGGCGTTGACACACCGCAAGACCTGGCCCGAGTGCGCGCGCTGTTTGCCAGCGGCGCAGCCGTATAACGAGAGGCTGCGCGCCATAATTCGCCGCGCCAGGCTAGGCGGCAGTGCCAGGCCCATGGCACCGAACCCACACACAAGAGGCGAGACAACGATGAGACTGATCCTGTTGGGGGCGCCCGGCGCGGGCAAGGGCACGCAAGCCACCCAGATTTGCCAGAAGTACGGCATCCCGCAAATCTCCACCGGCGACATGCTGCGCGCCGCCGTCAAGGCCGGCACGCCGCTGGGTCTGGCGGCCAAAAAGGTGATGGACTCGGGCGCACTTGTCAGCGACGACATCATCATCGGCCTGGTGAAGGAGCGCATCACCCAGCCCGATTGCGCCAACGGCTTCTTGTTCGACGGCTTCCCGCGCACCATCCCCCAGGCTGACGCCATGAAGGCGGCTAACGTTCGACTTGAGGTGGTGTTGGAAATCGACGTGCCCGACAGCGCCATCATCGAGCGCATGAGCGGGCGGCGCGTGCATCAGCCTTCAGGCCGCACCTATCACATCGCCTTCAACCCGCCCAAGGTGGCCGGCAAAGACGATGTGACGGGCGAAGACTTGGTCCAGCGCGTAGATGACACCGAAGCCACGGTGCGCCACCGGCTCGATGTGTACCAGCAGCAAACCCGCCCGCTGGTGGGCTACTACACCGCCTGGGCCGCCACCGGCGACGCCGACGCGCCGCGCTATCGCAAGATTGATGGCACGGGCAGCGTCGAGGCGATCACGCAGCGGGCGTTTGCGGCGCTCACTTCATCAGCGTGAACAGTGCGGCGTGGGCCACCGGCGCGCCGCCTTCTGTGATTTCAAGGTAGGCCTGCTTGTGACCAGCCGCGCCCACCGTGGCCCGCATCACCACCTTCACCGTCGCCGAGCCTCCAGCCGCCAACGCCACCGTTGCCGGGCTGACGCTGTAGGTAACGCCGCCAGGTTGCGCGCCGATCGCCAAATCGAATGTCTTGGCTGAGCTGCTAACGTTTGACAAGACCAGCGCCATTTCACTCGTTTGCCCACTGCCCGAGGGCACACCACCGAACGACAGGCTCACCGGGTCGAGCGCCACGGTGGCATTGACGGCGGCGAGCAGGTTTTCCAGGCCGGCGCCAACGATGTTCACGTCGTTTACGGGCAAGGCAGCGTTGGAGCTTTTCAGCACTCGCCTGGCGGTGTTGACCACCGCCGAGCGAACCTCGGCCGCAGACCAGTCAGGGTGCTGGCCGCGGATCACGGCGGACGAACCGGCCAAGTGAGGTGACGCCATCGAGGTGCCGCTGAAGAAGGCAAAGCATGGCGGCGCGGCGCAAGCATTGGCCGGCACCGACGACAACACGTTCACGCCAGGCGCCACCACGTCGGGCTTGACGCGGAAGTCAACATCGGTTGGCCCCTGGCTGCTGAAGCCGGCCATGATGTTGGCGTTGGCCGTTTGGAAATAAGCCAGCGAGGCGCTGATGGTGGTGGCGGTGCCATTGCCCAAGCTGCGCAGGGCCTGGCCGCTGTCAAGGCTGACCATGTAGGCTGGGATGCTGGGCTGGTTGGCCGTGCCGTCGCTGCCCATTGCCGTGGGGTCGCCTGCCACGTTGTTGGCCACCAGCACGGCAGCCGCGCCGGCATTCTGCGCATTGCGAACCTTGGTGGAGAACGAGCAGGTGCCGCGCGACAGCAACGCGATGGCGCCGCTGAGCGACCCTGCGGGCAGCGCGTTGCATGCCGTGCCAAGACCATTGACCGCCCCAGCCACCACGGCCAAAGGTGCGGTGAAGTTGCTTGCCACCGTGGCGAAGTCACCGCTCGCGGCGCCATACGCTCCACCAGCGGCGCTGACCGGCGCGCCCACGAAGTGCGGCACCGTGCTGGCACCCGCCGTCAACCCGCGCGCGGCCAGGCCCGGCGAGCCCACGGTGAAGTAGCCCGGACCTTCGTTGCCGTTAGCGATGGCCACGACCATGTTGGCTTGATCGAGGTTGTCCACGGCCACGGTCAGCAAGTCCTGGATGCCGTGGCTGCCGCCCCCCAGGCTCATGTTGGCCACGTCGAAACCATCGGCGTAGGCCGCTTCGAGGGCATTCAAGATGTCTTCGGAACGCGCGTTTTCCACGTTGCCAGGAAAGACGTTGTAGTTGCCCAGCAGCGACCTGGGCGCGACGCCGGAGATGCCGTAAGGAATCGTCACTCCGTCGACCTTCGCTGCGGTCTGATGGTTGCACGCCACCGTACCGGCAACGTGCGTGCCGTGTGCACCGACGCCCTGCGCAGTGAAGCCGTTCTGCGGCAGCTTGTTGTTGAACACCCGGGCCACGATCACCTTGTTGTTGGTGAAACGCTTGTCGCCAAGTTGAGTTTGTGCGCCATAGCCGCTGTCTGAGAAGCAAGGGTGTGTCTGGTCGATGCCTGAATCGACGATGGCCACCTTGACACCCGCACCGGCCGTGGCCGCGCTGCCGGCGTTGCGCGCCCATGCCTGTTCAGCACTGATCAGCGCGAGATCGGGGTCGACGATGTTGGGGTAGTACAGGCCCTGGTATTGCGCCAGCCGAACCATGGGCGTGGCCGATATCTGGCCCAGCGTGGCGCCGCCGAGCTTCACCGCCACGGCGTTGAGCGACAGATCGAATTCGCCATTCACGCTGGCCTGCGGCGCGTTGATTCGCAACCAGGCCTTGTAGTCATTACGCAGCTTGGATAGCTGGGCCCGATACGACTTCACTGTGGCGCTCGAGAAGTCGATTTTCTTGCCGTGGGCGGGCTTGGTACGCACATAAGTCGCCAAGGGCTCGCCATCGAGCTGCACCAGGGCATAGCCCGTGTCCTGCGTTGCACGCCCCGTTGTGGCATCGGTTGGCCTGGGCGCTGCTCCGGCCTGGCCGGCCATCAAAGCTGCTGCCAGGGCTACGGCGCCCGGTAAAAAGGCGCCAGAGCGCAGCTGTGTGGTGGTACCAGAAAGAAGTGTCATGGAGGTTCCTCTTTGAAACGCGGCGCCGGGTTGACGAGGCCAACAGTGCGGGCGGATGGCCGGCGATGCGCCGGCCGAAGCCAGCACTGGTCGCGCGCCAGTATGGAGGGATTACCGAGTTCTGCGACACAGCCTGTTCGCGCCGCGCACCCCTCATTCAGGCGGGCCAAGGCTTGCGCTGGAGCAAGCACCATGATTCAGCCTGTGCGCATTGCCCAACGACAAACAAAAAAAACCGCCGCGCGTGAGCGCGGCGGTTGTTGAACAACGTGACATCCGACGGCGCGCTAACCGCGCCGCGGCGAGACCAGCCTTCAGAACTTGTAGTTGGCCGTCATGTAGACGAAGCGGCCACGCGGGTCGTA
>JAYUHT010000411.1:0-4114 GCA_043766725.1 Burkholderiales bacterium
CCGTCGGCCAGCGCGAGTTCGAGCGCCATCACGTTGTGCGCCATCGAGCCGTAGCGCATCGTCGTCGTGCCCGAAGCGCCGGTGGCGACCATGCCGCCGATCGACGCGTTGGCGCCGGGGTCGACCGGGAAGAACAGGCCGCTGCCCTTCAAGTGCGCGTTGAGTGCCTCACGCGTGACGCCGGGCTGGACCACGCAGTCGCCGTCTTCGGCGTGTACTTCAAGCACCGCGTCGAGGCGCGACAGGTTGAGGCAGATGCCGCCATGCGGCGCCGACACATGCGCTTCGAGCGAGCTGCCGGCGCCGAAAGCGATCACCGGCACGCCGAGCTGGTTGCAACAGGCGAGGATGGCGCAGACCTCGTGCTTGTCGAGCGGCCACACCACCGCGTCGGGCGCCAGTTGCGTGGCCAGGCCTTCGCCGCGTGCATGCAGCTCGCGCACCGCACGCGCGACGTTGACACGCTCGCCCAAGCGCTGCTGCAGCAAGGCGATGGCCTGTTCCACCGCGCCGGGCGGCGCCGCAAACGGGGCGGCCGATGCGCTCACGTTGGCACCTGCCCGGTCTGGCGCTGCACATGCACCATCGCCAGGTCGAAGTGATACGACATCGCAGACGCCGCGCCCACGGCATCGCCGGCGCACACACGCTCAACCAAGTGATCGTGGGCGTCGATCACGCGCGTGAGTTCGCTCGCGCCGCGTGTGTCGGCCAGGTGCATGCGCGACGAGGCCTCGCGCGGCGCCTGCAGCGCGCCCAGCAGCAGGCTGTTGAGCGGGTTCGCACTCGCGTCTGCGATCACGGTGTGGATTTCCATGTCGGCCGCGACACGCTGCACATGGTTGGCACCGGCCGCGCGCATCTGCGCCACCAGATCGCGCAAGCGCTGGCGCTGCTCGTCCGAGGCATAGCGCGCGGCCAGTTGCGCGGTCTGCAATTCGAGCGCGCGGCGCGTCTCCAACGCGTGTGCCACCGTGACCTGCGCGGTGTTGAGCGCGTAGTCGATCACTTCGGCCAGCACGCTGGCATCAATGCTGCGCAGTCGCGGCCGGCGCCCGCCTTCGATCTCGAGGATGCCCAGCGCGGCCAGCGTGCGGTAGGCCTCGCGCACGCTGCCGCGGCTGACCTTCAATTCGAGGCCGATCTGGATCTCGCTCGGCATCGCATCGCCGGCCCGCATCTGCTGGCGGTTGACCAGGGACAACAGGTGCCGGGCGACCTGCGCCGACAGCGTCGGGCGTCCTGATCCTCATCCACGGTGCCACCTTGAACGCCCGCATGTGGGACGCCGTGCGTCGCCACCTCGACCCGCGCTGGCGCGTGATCACGCCGGAGCTGCCGGGACACGGCTCGCGGCGCGACGAAACGTTCACGCTGCAAGGCGCGGTCGAAACTGTCGTTGCTGCGGCGCGCTCGGTGGCACCGGCGGCTGTGGTGGTGGGCGGCGATTCGCTCGGCGGCTACACGTCGATTGCCTGCGCTGCGGCCTTGCCGCGCGAACAACTCAAAGGCCTGGTGCTGTCAGGCTGCAGCGCCAACATCGTCGGCGCTGCGCTGCGCGCCATGAAAACGCGCAAGCTGTTGGGCAGGTGCATGGGTGCCTTGCTGGGCCAGAAAGGCATGGAGAAGATCCTTGCGCGGGAAATGCGCAAGGTGGGCCTGGCCGAAGCGGACATCGATGCGCAGATCGCCGCCGGCATCAACTTCGGTGGCTTTGGGCAGGCGGTGCAGGCGCTGGGTGGTCTTGATATCCGCAGCAAGCTGGCGGCTGTCGAGCAGCCGGTGCTCGTGCTCAACGGCTCGAAGGACAAGATCTTTGTTGCCCAGGAAGCGAGCTTCCTGGCGGTCGCAAAACGCGCCACAAGCCATCGCTTCGCCAACTGTGACCATGGAGTGAGCTTGCGGCGCAGCAAGGAGTTTGCCGCACTCGTGAATCAATTTGCGGAGCGTGAATTCGGGTCACTGAACCCGCCGCCCGCCGGCACCGCTTCCGTCAACCCAGCCCCGGCATGAGCGCGACGAACGCTACAACACGGGCCACAACGAACGCCTAACTCGGCGCTTGGAAAGGGATGTTTTTGGGGTGGCTGATGGGACTCGAACCCACGACAACAGGAATCACAATCCTGGACTCTACCAACTGAGCTACAGCCACCGTAGAGAGGCGAGATTATAGGCGCGCGCCACGACGCGCCTGGTTCAGCGCGGCGCCGCGGGCGTTGCGGCGGCAAGCGCCTGGGGTTTGGTCTGGACCTTGAAGCGGGTTCTCAACGCAGCCAGGTAGGCCTGCGTTTCGGCAGTGCCCCAGGCCTGCGCATACTGGCCCTTCAGTGCAGCGTCGCCCTCCGGCAAGGGTTCGCGCGGCAGCACTTTTTCCAGCCGCACCACGGCGTAGCCTTCATCGGCCAGATCGATGCCCAGCAGCAACGGCAGCTTGGCATCGCTGGCGCCCAGCACGGCATCGAGCACCTGGCGCGGCTGGCCTTCAGCCTTCATGCGCGACAGGGTCAACTTGGCCGGCAATTCAGGCGCGTCGGTGGCGGCCTTGAGTTGAGCCAGCCGGTCTTGCCCGGCCTTGCGGGCCGCGGCCGCCGCTTGCTCGCGCGCCAAGCGCTCGCGCACCTGAGGCTTGACCTGCTCGAATGGCAGCGTGGTTTCAGGCCGATGCGCCACCACACGCGCCGACACCATCTGGTTCGGGCCCACTTCCACGCCCTCGGTGTTGCGCTTCTTGCGCACCGCGTCGTCGCCGAACACCTGCTCAAGCAGTTTGACGGACGCGAGCGCGCCGCTGGCGCCCACCGCCGGAGCACGCGCCACGGTGGCCGTGCGCTTGTCGAGCTTGAGCTTGTCTGCCACCGGCTGCAGGCTGTCGCTTTGTTCGTAGACCGTGTTGCTGAACTGTTCGGCCGCGTCGGCGTAACGCTTACGTGCGACTTGGTTGCGGATCTCTGCCTCGATCTCGCCACGCACGGCTTCAAAGGGCTTCTTCTCACCCCCGCGCACGGCGGCGAGTTGGATGATGTGATAGCCGAATTCGGTTTGCACCAGGTTGCTGATCTCGCCCGGCTTCATGGCGAATGCGGCGTCTTCAAAGGCCTTGTCCATCAGGCCGCGGCCGAAGTAGTCGAGATCCCCACCGCTGCCCGCGCTGCCTTCGTCTTGCGAGCTCGCACGTGCCATGTCGGCAAAACCAGCCGGGGCCTTGCGCAACTCGGCCAGCAGGGCCTCGGCACGCGCCTTGGCCTTGGCTTTCTCGGCCGCGGCGGCGTCTTTGTCGGCCTTGATCAGGATGTGGCTGGCGCGGCGCTCTTCGGCGCTGGTGTAGCGCGCGGCGTTCTCGGCGTAGTACTTGCGTGCGTCGTCTTCGCTGACGGCGATGCCTTTCTTGAGCGTTTCGATGTCGAGCATCACGTACTCAATATCGGCCTGTTCCTTGGACTTGAACAGGCCGCTGTTGACCTTGTAGTAGGCCTCCAGCTCGGCATCTGTGGGGCTGGCCTTGGCCAAGAAGTCTTTGGTGTCGAAGCGCTGCAGCTGCACTTCGCGGCGCTGCATGAAGGCATCAAGCCCGGCGTTGACCACGCCGTTGGCCGCCACCACGCTGCCGGCCACGCCTTGCTGCACCTGTTGCATGCCGAGTTCCTGGCGCAACTGGTGGGCAAAGAGCTCCGAGCTCATGCCGCGTTTCAGCAGCTCTTCGCGGTTGACCGAGCCGTCTGGGTTGCGCAATTGCACATAGCGCGGCTCGCGCCGAAACACTTCGAGCAGCCGCTCGTCACCAGGCAACAAGTGCAGCTTGTCGGCTGCGCTGAGCAAGGTGCGTTCGCGCACCATGCCGTCAAGCGTTTCACGCCGCATCTCGGGCGTGTCGAACATCTTGGCATCCACGCCCGGCATCTGCTGGCGGATTCGTTCCACGCTGCGCTGGTGCGCGGCGTCGAGTTCCTGGCGCGTGATGCTGCGGCCATCGACCTCGGCCACTTTGGCCGCAGCGTCGTCGCTGAAGCGGCTGTAACCCTGCACGCCGAAAAAGACAAATGACGGGAAAATGAGCAACACCAGCAGGCCCTGAAACAGCCGGGTGTGCGTTCGCACGAAATCAAACATGTGA
>JAYUHT010000412.1:0-4094 GCA_043766725.1 Burkholderiales bacterium
GCCGATTTGGTGCGCAGCACCGTGGCCTTCATGCCCTTGGCCTTGGCGATGGCCGCCATGTCGTCGGCGTCGAATTCGCAGGCCGCCAGCGGGCCGTCCCAGCCGCCGTACGCGGCGGCGCTGACGCTGTTCAGGCCGATGTGCAGGGACATGGCCTTGGGCTTGGGGATGGCACTGGTTTGGTTGGCCATGATGTGGTCTCCTGGTGGGGGGTGAGCGGATGATTGGTGCGCAGCCGTGCCAAGGCCACCCCTAACAAGTGCTTGCAAGGGCTTCGGTGTGCGGGTGTCTGGCCCGGCTCACTGGTGGGTACCTTCATGCTTCACATTCAGCAATTCGCCCTTGGGGCGGCCGGGCGGGCTCACTGCTGAACCTTCATGCTTCGCATTCAGGGATTCGCCCTTCGGGCGGCCGGGCGGGCTCATGCCATTCCCCGTCAACGCCAGGCAAAAAACGGCTGGTCGAAGTGCGCCACGCGCGTGGCGCGGCCCAACAGGCACAGCTCGCGGAACTGGTACAAAAAAGCTGCGGTGGGCGCGGCGATCCAGTTGGCGCCGATGGGCATGCGCAGCACCGGGTGCGCAGCGCCTTTGACCTGGTTGAGCAGCGGCGCATCGGGCCTTAACAGCTCGGTGAAGGGGATGCGGTGCATGGCCGCCACTTCGTCGGCATTCGCCACCACCTCGCGCGCGGCGCCGGCCCACACCACCACGGGCGTGATGACATAGCCCGAGCGCGTGGCGTAGTCATCCAGCCGGCCGATGATGGCGCCGGCATCGAGCTGCAAGCCGACCTCTTCAGCCAGCTCGCGCAACGCCGTTTGTTCAGGCGTTTCACCGGCGTCCATGCGCCCGCCGGGCAGGGCCCATTGGCCGGCATGCTTGCGCAAGGTGCTGGCACGGCGGGTCAGCAGCAGGGCGGGCTCGGGGCTCCATTGCTCAAAGCTCGGCATGCCGTTCAGCGCGGCGCCATGGCCTTGTTCAACCACCGGCAAGGCCACCGCGGCGCGGCGGTGTTCGCCGGGCGCGATGGCCTGCACCTCGAACCGCGCCAGGCGTTCGCGCAGTTGGCTCAGCAGCTCGGCGGGGCAGGTGGTCATGCCCCAAGCATAGACGCCGCAGTGCCGTGCCCTTGCCCTCATGCATCATTCGCGCATGCCTCCCACCGCCACCCTGGCCAGCCTGCGCGCGCATGCGATTGCCCGCTCGCTGTTCACGCCCACCACGCTGCCCAAGGCCATCGCCAGGCTGGGCTTCGTGCAGGCCGACCCGATCCGTGCCCCGGCGCGCGCGCAAGACCTGACGCTGCGCCACCGCGTCAAGGGATATCGGGCGGGCGACCTGGAGCGGCGCTACGCCAAACTGGGCATTGAAGAGGACTTTTTCATAAACTATGGCTTCTTGCCGCAAGACCAGTTGGCGCTGATGCACCCGCGCACGCCACGCACGGTGTGGCCGAAGGCGCGCTGGGCCCAGGCCAACGAGGTGCTGGCCTTCATCCGCGAACGCGGCGCGGTGCACCCACGCGAGGTGGATGCCCATTTCCAGCATGGCAAGGCGCGCAACTGGTTCGGCGGCAGCAGCAATGCCAGCACGCAGTTGCTTGATGCGATGCACTACCGCGGCCTGCTGCGCGTGGCGCGGCGCGACGGCGGCACGCGCGTGTATGCGGCGCGCGAGGCCTGGTTGAGTGACGGCGGTACGCCCGCCAGCACCCAGGAATGCGAGGATCGCATGGACGTTTTGGTTGACAAGGTGGTGGCCAAGTACGCGCCAGTGCCGCTGGCCACGCTGGGCAAGTTGCTCAGCCACCTGGGTAGCGCGGCACCGCAATGGCGGGCCGATCGGGCCCGCGCGCTGGCCGCAGCCAAGAAGCGCCTGGCGCATGCGCGCATCGACGGCGTCGATTGGTACTGGCCGGCCGGCGAACGCCTGCGCCGCACGGCGCCCGAAGGTGTGCGGCTGCTCACGCCGTTCGACCCCATCGTCTGGGACCGCGTGCGGTTCGAACACTTCTGGGGTTGGGCCTATCGCTTCGAGGCCTACACGCCGCCAGCCAAGCGCAAGCTGGGCTACTACGCTTTGCCGCTGTTGTGGGGCCACACCGTGCCGGGTTGGGCCAACGTGGCGCTGCAAGGCGATGTCTTGAGCGCCAGCGTCGGCCTGGCCAGCGGCAAGCGGCCGCTGGCGGCGCTGCAGCGCGCTCTGGAAGACGAACTGCTGCGCATGGCAACGTTCCTGCACCTGCCGGGCGCACGCATCGAGCTGCGCTGGGTTTGACCTAACCTCTGGCTTCAGCGGCGCGCGGCCAGCACCGAGCGCGCCACGTCGGCAAAGCCAGCGCCGCGCGCGCCGGGGGTGATGTAGGCCGGCCAATCATTCAGTTGCGCTGCAAAGTCCAACAGGTTGGCCACGCCCACACTGAAGCGGAAGTGGCGGAACATCACTTGGTCGTTCGTGGAGTCGCCCACGTAGAGCCAGCGCCCGGGCTCGGCCTCGGTGTCCAGGCCCAGCAGACGCTGCGCGGCCCAATGCGCGCCGCTGCGTTTGTTGTGCGTGCCAAACCAGCCGTTGATGTGGATCGAGCTGACCGTGGCGACCATGCCCGCGCGCTGCATGCGGTGCACCACCTGCTCGATCTGTGCCGCATCGAGCCGGGCGAATTCGCCGTGGTCGATGGCGATGTCGGTGGCGCGCCCGGCGCTGTCTTGCGCCAGCGCGGCGCCGGGCACTTCGCGCAGTACCTGTTGTGCCACGGCGCGCAGGCGCACGGCGTTGTGTTCGCGCGTGGCGGCGTTTTGCGCATACGCGGTGTGCAGCACATCGCCTTCGCGCCACAACATCACGGCGCCGTTCTCGGCCACGATGGCGTCAAGCGGCCAGGCCAATGCGAACGGCCGGCTCCAGCCCAGCGGCCGGCCGGTGATGGCGATCACCGGCACGCCGGCGGCACGCAACGCCACCAACGCGGCCAGTGCCGTGGGCTCGATGGCACCGGCGCGGGTGAGCGTGTCGTCAATGTCGGTGAGCACGCCGTGCAGCGCGCGCAAGGGCGCCGCGGGCGCTTCGGCCCAGGGTCGCGGCGGGGTGGGGCGGCGAGAAGCGCTCATCAGATTCAGTCTCGCACACGGTTTGGCCCTGGTTCGCCCAGTTGTTCCGGGGCCGCCTGTGCGCAGCGCTGCTAAACTGCCGGCCTCAGTTCCGAGGAGCGTTGCAAGGCCTAATGGCATCAGCCCAGGGGCCCCAGGCTCGGAACCCTTCACAGGCAACGGCGCTCACCCGCAATGAAACTTGCGCGTGAGTGGGCATGAAGTTCAGTCCATCTGCGCGGCATTGCGGGCTCAAACACTTTGGAGCCCTCATGAACGCCGTTCTCAAACCCCTGCACAACGACCAATTCGCCGTTGCCGACCTTTCGCTGGCCGCCTGGGGCCGCAAGGAATTGAACATCGCCGAAAGCGAAATGCCCGCGCTGATGGCCATTCGCCGCGAGCATGCCGCCAGCCGGCCCCTCAAGGGCGCGCGCATCACCGGCAGCCTGCACATGACGATTCAAACCGGCGTGCTGGTGGAAACGCTGCAGGCCCTGGGCGCCGACGTGCGCTGGGCTTCGTGCAACATCTTCAGCACCCAAGACCATGCCGCTGCGGCGCTGGTCGAGCGCGGCACGCCGGTGTTTGCGTACAAGGGCGAATCGCTGAAGGACTATTGGGACTACACGCACCGCATCTTCGAGTTTGGCGCCAAGGGCACGGCGGGCGAAGGCCCGAACATGATTCTTGATGACGGCGGTGACGCCACGCTGCTCATGCACCTGGGCAAGCGCGCCGAGAAAGACGCCTCGCTTCTGGCCAACCCGGGCAGCGAAGAAGAGCGCGAGCTGTTCGCCGCCATCAAGGCCAAGCTGGCAGTTGATGCCACTTGGTACAGCCGCAAGGCCGCGCAGATCATCGGCGTGACCGAAGAGACGACCACCGGCGTGCACCGCCTGAACGAAATGAGCGCCAAGGGCACGCTGCTGTTCCGCGCCATCAACGTCAACGACTCGGTCACCAAGAGCAAGTTCGACAACCTGTACGGCTGCCGCGAGAGCCT
>JAYUHT010000413.1:0-10793 GCA_043766725.1 Burkholderiales bacterium
GGCGGCGGCGCCCGGGTGCTGATGAGTGGGCTGGACTATGAGCGGGCGGTGCTGGCCGCCGGGCCCATCGGCATCATGCAAGCGGTGATGGACAACGTGGTGCCCTACGTGCACGAACGCAAGCAGTTCGGCCAAAGCATCGGCGAGTTCCAGCTCATCCAGGGCAAGCTGGCCGACATGTACACCGTGCTTCAAGCCGCCCGCGCCTACTGCTACACCGTGGGCAAGAACCTCGATGCACTGGGCAGCGAACATGTGCGCCAGGTGCGCAAGGACTGCGCCTCGGTCATTCTGTGGTGCGCCGAAAAGGCCACCTGGATGGCCGGTGAGGGCATTCAGATCTTTGGCGGCAACGGCTATATCAACGACTACCCGCTGGGCCGCTTGTGGCGCGATGCCAAGCTCTATGAGATTGGCGCCGGCACGAGCGAGATTCGGCGCATGCTGATCGGGCGCGAGCTGTTCGCCGAAACCATGTGATGCCATGACCGCAGACCTGCTCGATCTGTTCGAACGCAACCGCCAATGGGCGCAAGCCAAGCAGGCCAGCGAACCCGGTTTTTTCACGCGCTTGGCCAAGCAGCAAAACCCGCGCTACATGTGGATCGGTTGCGCCGACAGCCGCGTGCCGGCGAATGAGATCGTCGGCCTCGACCCGGGCGAGGTCTTCGTTCACCGCAACGTGGCCAACCTGGTGGTGCACTCGGACTTGAATGCCCTGTCGACCATCCAGTTCGCGGTGGAGCACCTGAAAGTCCAGCACATCATGGTGGTGGGCCACTACGGCTGCGCGGGTGTGCGCGCCGCGCTGCGCGGGCTGCGCATCGGCCTGGCCGACAACTGGCTGCGCCATCTGCAAGACGTTCGCCTGCGCCACCGCAAGCGCCTTGAGCATTTGAGCCTGGAGCAGCAGGAAGACACCCTGTGCGAGATGAACGTCATCGAACAAGTCGGCAACGTGGCCCTGAGCACCGTGCTGCAAGACGCCTGGGCGCGCGGCCAGGTGGTGGCGGTGCACGGTTGCGTCTACGGCCTGAGTGACGGGCGGCTGAAAGATTTGCAGGTCACCATGAACCAGCCCGAAACGGTGGTGGATGTTTTCTCCCACGCCATCAAGCGCTACCCACGCCTGCCCCAACAAAGCGAAGACTGAAGAGCCTCTGAATGTTCCCCCACCGCCTGACCGACCCGCGCGCGTTCGACGTGGCGCAGGCCCTGCAAGACGGCTTCAACAAGCACTACCGCCTGTTCCGCGCCGCCAGCGCGGCGGCCAAGGCGCGCTTCGAGGCGGCCGATTGGCACGGCCAGCGCGACGCCCAAGCGCAGCGCATCGCCTTTTATGACCAGCGCGTGCTGGAAAACGCCGAGCGGCTGCAAACCGAATTCGACGTGGCCACGCTGTCGATGGAAAGTTGGCAGCAGGTGAAGCTGCACTACATCGGCCTGCTGACCGACCATCACCAGCCTGAGCTGGCCGAGACCTTTTTCAACTCCGTCACCGCCAAGCTGTTGCACCGCAGTTACTTCAAGAACGATTTCATCTTCGTGCGCCCGGCCGTCAGCACCGAGTACATCGAAAACGACGAGCACGACACCTCGCCCACCTACCGCTCTTACTACCCTGGGCGCGACACCATGGCGGCCACGCTGCTGCGCGTGGTGACTGATTTCAATC
This sequence comes from Burkholderiales bacterium, assembly GCA_043766725.1. Taxonomy (GTDB): domain Bacteria; phylum Pseudomonadota; class Gammaproteobacteria; order Burkholderiales; family Burkholderiaceae_C; genus Rubrivivax. Next base: position 1,676 of record JAYUHT010000413.1, read on the forward strand.
TGCAACGTGAATTTGAAGACCTGCCGCGCGACGTGAGCGAAGTGCTGCGTGCCCTGTGCGAACACGTCAAACTGCCGCTGGCGCAGTGGACGTTTCGCGCTAACTTTCAGTTGCAGGTGCTGTCCAGCCTGTTCTACCGCAACAAGGGTGCGTACCTGGTGGGCAAGCTCGTCAACGGCTTCACCGAGGTGCCGTTCGCGCTGGCGCTTTTGCACACGCCGCGGGGCTTGCTTCACATCGACGCGGCACTGTTCCGCGAAGACGATTTGCTCATGCTGTTCAGCTTTGCGCGAGCGTACTTCATGGTCGACATGGAAATCCCGAGCGCCCATGTGCAGTTCCTGCGCAGCTTGATGCCGCGCAAGCCGCGCGCGGAGATCTACAACGCGCTGGGCCTGCAAAAGCACGGCAAGAACCTGTTCTACCGCGACCTGCTGCACCACCTGCGCCATTCGAGCGACCGCTTTCGCATCGCGCCGGGCATCAAGGGCATGGTCATGCTGGTGTTCGACCTGCCGTCGTTTCCCTATGTGTTCAAGGTCATCAAAGACTTTTACCCGCCGCAGAAAGACACCACGCGCGAACAGATCAAGGGCAAGTACCTGCTGGTGAAACAGCACGACCGCGTGGGCCGCATGGCCGACACGCTGGAGTACAGCAATGTGGCCTTTCCGCGCGAACGCTTCGACGAAGAACTGGTCAAGGAGCTGAAGCACTTCTGCCCCAGCCTGATCGAGGAAGACGGCGACACCCTGGTCATCCGCCACGTCTACATCGAGCGGCGCATGATCCCGTTGAACATCTACCTGCAAGAAGGCAGCCGCGAGCAGATCGAGCATGCCGTGGTGGAGTACGGCAACGCGATCAAAGACCTGGTGGCGGCCAACATCTTTCCGGGCGACATGCTGTGGAAGAACTTCGGCGTCACCCGCCACGGCAAGGTGGTGTTCTACGACTACGACGAGATCGAGTACCTCACCGACTGCACCTTCCGCCACGTGCCCACGCCGCGCAATGAAGAAGAGGAAATGTCCAGCGAGGTCTGGTACCGCGTCGGGCCGAAAGATGTGTTCCCCGAAACCTTCGAGCCCTTCTTGCTGGGCAACGTGGCGGTGCGCGAGGTGTTCATGAAACATCATGCCGACTTGCTGGACGCGCAGTTCTGGCAACGCCACAAAGACAGCATCCTGGCCGGCCACATGCACGACATCTTTCCGTATGAACCCGCGCGGCGCTTTGCCGCGTTGCGCGTGAGCACGGATGCCGTGCCTGCTGACGCGGCGGCTTGAGTCACGAGCTGAGTCACGACCTGAGCGCGGCCATGTCCACCCCATGCATCACCGCCAAGCGCCGCTTCGCTGCGGCGGTGTGGGCGTGCGCCATGGTTGCGGCCAGCGCAGGTGCACGTGCCCAAGCCACGAGCGCAGACCCGCCCGTGGCCGCCGGGCAGCCGCGCTGGGTGAATGGCAGCGGCGTGAACCTGCGCAGGGAACCCGCCTTGAGCGCCAGCGTGCTGGCCCGGCTGCCGCTGAACGCGCAGGTGCTGCTGTTGGCGGCGGGGCAGGCCGCTGCCAGCGGCGCTGCCAGCGGTGTGCCTGGCAGCAGCGCGTACTGCCACGTGGCCTGGCAGCAAGCCACTGGCGCCAGCCTGGTGACGGGTTACACCGCTTGCCGCTACTTGTCAGCCACCGCCACCGGCGTGGCGCAGTTGACCGAGCCGCAGCAGCCCAACGGCGCCGCCAACCCGTTGTTCGACCCGGTGCGCCGGTTCTGGCTGGCGCCGGCGTGGCCGGCGCTGGAGGCCTATGCGCACTGGCTCAGCGAGACACGCCTGCCACGCAGCGCAGATGCCGAAAGCGCGGCGCTGCGCCGCGCCGCGCCGCGGCCGGCTGATGCCGAACTCGAACGCATGAAAGCGCACCTGGCACTGGGCATTCATGGCCCGCAGCCCAGACCACTTCTGGCCTGGGTGGCGCTGCAGCGCCAGGCGCAACAAGTGGCGGGCGGCCCCGGCGCTGCCGAGCGGGCGGCGCAACTCGTCAACACCCTGGGCCTGCACGGGCCGGTGAGCGAAGGCTCCGAGCCGCCAGGCCATGGCGGTGCACTGGCCGCCGGCCTGGTGCGTGCCATCGAGCTGCCGCGGGCCAGCCCTTCTTTGTTCCGTAGCCAACGCGACATAGCGGCGCTGCACGAAGACACAGCGGCATTGAGCGGGCGCTTCGGCATCATCCACACCCACCAGACACAGCCGCGCAAAACCAGCGTGGATGACGCCTGGGACGCCGGTGTGTGGGACATGGCGCGCGTCGCCACCGCCCTGGCGCGTCCGCTGGTGCGCAGCACGGTGTTTCGTGATGGCCGCTTGCGCAGCGCACGCAGCCATGCCCGCCGCACGCAAAACCTGTGGGGCGACGTCGATGGCCCGATGTGCGAAGGCTTCGTGGGAGGTTTCGCGCTGGGTGACTCCGAGCCACGCATCTGGCGCGACTACGGCGTGGCCGAGCACGACCTGGCACGGCTGCCCAACCCGCCCGACAGCCTGGTGGTGCTGCACACGCGCCAGGCCTTGCCACTGACCATGGCGCTTGTGGTGAGCCAGCCTTTGCAGCTGGATCGTGCCCGCACCGGCTTCGTGCGCGCCACGCAATGGCACTTCGATCTGGACGCTGACGGCATGCCCGACCTGGTGGCCATCGAAGGCGTGGGCCGCGGCCCTGGCCACCTGGATGGCCCGACCAAGACCGACGATGCCTGGTATCGACTGTTCTTCGCCAACATCGGCGGCGCCTGGTTCGTGCTCGGGCACGACACCTTCGCCTACGGCTGCGGTTGCTGAAGGCGCGCGGCGCCTTCAGCCACCGGCGTCGGCCTCAGTTCGCCGCAAAGCAATAGAAGCGCCCGGCCCCGCCGGTGCGCACCAACGCCTCTTGGCTGCACCCGGCCGAAGGGTGCGAGAAGTTCCAAGAGGTGGCCCAGTTCTCGGGCAGCGGGCCGCTGCGGTCATGGTGGCCAACGATGGCCGAACCTTCACCGCTGCTGGTCCAGGCCTTGCACGAGGTGTCGCCTTGGGGGGCGAGCGCCGTGCCATCGGCGCGCGAGCCGGTCAGGATGTCATGCTCGTTGGGGTTGTCGCCGCGGCCTTTGATGACGTTGCCTTTTTCATCCAGCGCGGCAGCCTTGGTCACGTTGTTGCCGTTGTGCAAGTGGGCCACATCGCGCGCAATCAGCTCGCCCTTGGCATTGAACCAAGGGCCAGTGCCAATGCGATCGCGGGCGTTGACCGATGCCACGGCGGGCGTATTGGCTGAAGGGAAGCTGCCCGGCACGCTCAGGTAAGCGCGCCAGGTCTTGGCGCCGGCGCCGGGCGCACCAGACGCCGCTGCCAGGCGCTGGCAATGCGCATCAGCGCCGGCCACGCCGCCCAGGTCTGCGCCCTTGCCGCTGCCTGCGCTGGTGATGAAAAAGCCCATGGGCCCACCCGTGGGCGCGGGCGTGGCACAGGCCATGAGCAGAGCGGCGGTGGTGGCGGCAAGGGTCAAGGTTCGGGTGCGGTGCATCGATATCTCCTCGTGGGGTTTGGGTCGCGTGGTTTACGCCTGAATCGATCCGATCTTTCCACGGAAGTTGCCCGTATGCGGGAATGTCCCGGGTCAGGGGCTCTGGGCGTCACTTGCCTGAGCGGCCGGCGCCGCGCAATCGGGGGGTGCCGCGTGGGGGCGGCTGCTTGGCTGGAATACGATGCTGCTCGCGGCTTCGCCATCAACCCAATGTGGCTCTACCTGCGGCTGGCTTCGGCCGGCCTTTGGGCGCTCACAAGGAATTCATCATGTCAGACGCCATCGTCATCACTGCTGCGGCCCGCACCCCCATCGGCGGCCTGCTGGGCGACTTCTCCTCGCTCGCCGCTTGGGAACTCGGCGCCGTGGCCATTCGCGCCGCGGTGGCGCGGGCCGGCATCGCGCCTGAAACCGTGGATGAAGTCTTGATGGGCAACTGCCTCATGGCCGGCCAAGGCCAGGCGCCAGCGCGGCAGGCGGCGTTGAAGGCCGGGTTGCCGCAATCGGCTGGGGCCGTCACGTTGAGCAAGATGTGCGGCTCGGGCATGCGCGCCATGATGTTCGGCGCCGACATGCTCAGCGCGCACAGCGCCAACGTGGTGGTGGCCGGCGGCATGGAAAGCATGACCAATGCGCCGCACTTGCTGTTCGCGCGCAAGGGCCTGCGCTATGGCGCCGCACAGATGTTCGACCACATGGCCATGGACGGCCTGGAAGACGCTTACGAGCGCGGCAAGGCGATGGGCGTGTTTGCTGAAAACTGCGTCGCGCAATACGGCTTCACGCGCGAAGCGCAAGACGCGTTCGCCATTGCCAGCACCCTGCGCAGCAAGGCGGCCAATGAAGACGGCAGCTTTGAATGGGAGCTGGCGCCGGTGGTGGTGGCGGGCAAGGCCGGCGAGGCCACGATCAGCCGTGACGAGCAACCCTTCAAGGCCAAGCTCGACAAGATCGCCGGGCTGAAGCCGGCGTTCAAGAAAGACGGCACCATCACCGCGGCCAATGCGTCGAGCATCAGTGACGGCGCGGCCGCGCTGGTGTTGATGCGCGAGAGCACGGCGCAGCGGCTGGGTGCCACACCCATCGCCCGCATCGTGGCCAGCGCCGTGCATGCGCAGGCCCCGGCCACCTTCGCCACCGCGCCGGCTGGCGCCATTGCCAAGGCATTGAGCAAGGCGGGTTGGTCGGCGCAGCAGGTGCAGTTGTGGGAAGTGAATGAAGCCTTCGCCGCCGTCACCATGGCGGCGATGGCCGAATTCAGGCTCGGGCATGAAGTGGTGAATGTGCATGGTGGCGCCTGCGCGCTCGGCCACCCCATCGGCGCTTCGGGTGCGCGCATCGTGGTCACGCTGCTGGGTGCGTTGCGCCAGCGCGGCCTCAAGCGCGGCCTGGCCGCGCTGTGCATTGGCGGCGGCGAAGCCACTGCCCTGGCCCTTGAACTGATTTGAAGCAAAGTGCGGTGTCCCTTCATGATCGACTGCAAACGTCTACCCGCGCTGTTGCTGCTGGGCGCGGCCGCTTCCGCCATTTCCGCCTTCGCGGCCAACCCGGCCAAGCCGGTGAAGAGCATTGACTTTGCGCAGACAAAATCGGGCAGCTTCAGCGTCATGCTGGCGTTTTCCAGCGACCCGTCGGCCTACTTCAAAGCCATTGAAGCCGGCCCGCAGGCCATGGTGGCGCTGAGCGCCGACGCCGTGCGACGCGGCGGCGTGGTCAACACCACCTTGGTCTTCACTGGATGCAAGGCTGATGCCAATCAGCAGTGCAACGTCAGCGTGCAGTACAAACTGGTGACCTCGAAGGGCAAGGTCACCCAGTTGCCCGGCGCCGCAGCATGGAACACGGCCGCGCCGCAGGCCAGTGCCATCACGCCGGCAGAATCGCAGATGCGCATTGCCATCGAAGACACAGATCCGCTGGGCGTGTACGAAGTGCAGGCCAACGTGCGCGACCTGAACGCCAACACCGCGTTGGCGGTGAAGGCGGCCTTCACCGTCATGCCTTGAGCCCGCGGCCGCCATGCTGCTGAGCGAAGACCATCGCGCCGTGCAAGACACGGTGCGTGTCTATGTGCGCGAGCAAGTGACTCCATTCGCTGCACAGTGGGACAAGACCTGTGAATTCCCCGCCGCAGCGCTGCGCGGCCTGGCCGCGCTGGGCTGCTACGGCGTGGCCGTGCCGCCCGAGTGGGGCGGCGCCGGGTTGGACTATCTGGCTTTGGCGCTGATCATTGAAGAAGTGGCCGCGGGCGATGGCGCCACCAGCACCATCCTGAGCGTCAACAACTGCCCGGTGTGTTCCATCTTGATGGCCTTCGGCAATGCCGATCAGAAAGAGCGCTTCCTCAAACCGCTGGCTCAAGGCGACATGCTCGGCGCGTTCTGCCTCACCGAGCCGCAAGTCGGCTCGCAGGCCGACGGGCTGAAGACCACCGCCGTGCGAGACGGCGATGACTACGTGCTCAACGGCGTGAAGCAGTTCATCACCAGCGGCAAGAACGGCAGCGTGGCCATCGTCATGGCCGTGACCGACAAGTCGGCCGGCAAGCGCGGCATCAGCGCCTTCATCGTGCCCACTGCAACGCCCGGTTATGGGGTGGCGCGCATTGAAAGCAAGATGGGCCAGCATGCCAGCGACACGGCGCAGATCAACTTCGAGCAGTGCCGCGTGCCCGTGGTCAACCTCATCGGCGAAGAAGGCATGGGGTTGAAGATTGCGCTGTCGGGCCTGGAAGGCGGGCGCATCAGCATTGCCAGCCAGGCCGTGGGCATGGCGCGAGCTGCCTTCGATGCCGCGCTGGCCTACAGCAAGGAACGCCAGGCCTTCGGCACAGCGATCTTCAACCACCAGGCGGTGCAGTTCAAGCTGGCCGAGATGGCGATGAAAATCGAAGCCGCGCGCCAGCTCATCTGGCACGCCGCGTGTTTGAAAGACGCCGGCCAGCCCTGCCTGAAAGAAGCCGCCATGGCCAAGCTGTTTGCCAGCGAAATGGCCGAAGCCGTGTGCTCGGGCGCGATCCAGGTCTTCGGCGGCTACGGCTATGTGAGCGACTTTCCCGTGGAGCGCATTTACCGCGATGTGCGGGTGTGCCAGATCTATGAAGGAACCAGCGAAGTGCAGAAGATCCTGATTGCGCGGGCGTTGTCATGACAGTGTCACCCAAGGCGTTGGCCTTCGACGTCTTCGGCACGGTGGTCGACTGGCGCAGCAGCATCATCCGCGAAGGCCAACTGCTGCAAGCCGCCACCGGCATCGAAGCCGATTGGCCCGCCTTTGCCGACGCCTGGCGCGCCGGCTACGTGCCGGCCATGGACCGCACCCGCGCGGCCGGCGCGGCCTGGGCCAACATCGACGTGCTGCACCGGCAGATTCTTGATGAGCTGGTGCCGCGCTTCGGCCTGCAAGCCTTGAGCGCAGCGCAGTTGGTGCAGTTCAACCTGGTGTGGCACCGCCTGCTGCCCTGGCCCGACACCGTGGGCGGCATGAACCGGCTGCGCGCGCGTTACCCATTGGCGTCACTTTCCAACGGCAACGTTTCGTTGCTGGTGAACATGGCGCGCCATGCCGGCCTGCCATGGGACGCCGTGCTCTCGGGTGAACTCATCCAGCGCTACAAGCCCGACCCCGAGGTTTATTTGATGGCGGCGCGGCTGCTCGGCGTGGCGCCGGGTGAGCTGATGATGGTGGCCGCGCACACCAACGACCTGACGGCCGCGCGCGCGAGCGGCCTGCGCACCGCCTACGTGCACCGCGCCACCGAATTCGGGCCGGCGCGCATCAAACCGCCGGTTGCAGCGGATGCGTTTGATGTGGTGGCCGCAGACTTCTACGAATTGGCCACGGCGCTGGGCGCCTGAGCAAGTTGAACGAGCACACCGCCGCGCAGGTGCTGGCGCTCGAAGCCTTTGAAACCACGGGCCGGGACGGCCCGCTGTGGACCGCGCAAGACCGCGACTGGGCCACCCGCGTGGCGCGTGACAGCGGCGCCATGGCCGGGCCGGCGTTCATCGCCGAACGCGCCCGCGTGGCCTGGCAACGCCTGGGCCCGCGCGACCCGGCTTTGGCCCGCGTGCTGGCCGCCCGCGCACGCCCTTGGGCGCTGTGGGCCGCGCTGGCCGGCCTGGTGTTGGGGCTGGCGGCGGATGCCATCGGCACCAGCCAGCGCATCAACCTGCTGGCGCCGCCCTTCTGGGGCCTGGTGGCTTGGAACCTGGTGGTCTATGCCGCGCTGGCTTACAGCGCCATGCGCGGGAATGCCGCGGGCGGCTTGCGCAGCAAGCTCGCCGCCTGGCTGGCGCCGCGTTTGAGCAGCGCGGCCGCGGCCGATGTGCGCGCGAGCTTTGTTTTGCTGTGGCAGCGCGCCGCTGCGCCGCTGTGGAACATGCGTGCCGCCACCGCCTTGCATGTGGGCGCGGCCGCGCTGGCCGCGGGCTTGCTGGCCGGCCTGTACTTGCGCGGCCTGGTGTTCGACTACCGCGCCGGCTGGGCCAGCACCTTCCTGAGTGCCGAAACGGTGAATGGCCTGCTGGGCACCCTGCTCGCGCCGGCGTCGTGGGCCAGTGGCGTGGCGGTGCCCGCGGTGTCGCCACTTCAAGGCACCACGCCGGAACCGGGCGGCAGCGCCGCACCCTGGATCCACCTGCTGGCCGTGACGCTGTTGTTGGCCGTGATCGCGCCGCGCCTGCTGCTGGCCGCTGTTTCGGCCTGGCGCGCGCGCCGCTTGCGCGAGCACTTCCCGCTTGATTTGAACCGGCCCTACTACCAGGCGCTGGCGCTGGCGGCGCGGCGGCAACCCGGCCACTTTCGCATCTGGCCGCACGGCACGGCGCCAGACGCGGGCGCGGTGTTGGCCTTGCGTGCCGCGTTGGCTTCAAGCTTTGGTGAGGCGGTGCAAGTGCAGGTCGCGCCAGCGTGCGCCGCGGGTGCTGAAGATGACTATCACGCCGCGCGCGGCAGCCCGGATGAAGCGCATCTGGCCTGGGTCGACATGAACGCCACGCCCGAGGCCGACGCCCAAGGCCGCTGGATCAATCAGTTAGCCCCACTAGCCCCACTAGGCCCGCAAGGCCTGTGGGTGCAGGCCGATGAATTCATGCGCCGCTTCGGCCACCTGCCGCAGCGCGTGGCGCAGCGCCGCGCCGCCTGGGCAGCGTTCACCGCGGCGCAGGGCCTGGCCTGCATCTTCAGTGATCAAGATCCGGCCGCGGCACTGCTGCGCGGGGCTAACCCATGACCTCAGCCGACACCATCACCCTGAGCCTGGTGTCACACACCAACGTGGGCAAGACCACGCTGGCGCGCACCCTGTTGATGCAAGACGTGGGCGAGGTGCGCGACGCCCCGCACGTGACCGAATTTGCCGAAGGCCACCCCCTGCTGCGCAGCGCCACGGGCGATGAGCTGCGGCTGTGGGACACCCCCGGCTTCGGCGACAGCGCGCGCCTGGCCAAGCGCATGCGCCAAAGCAGCCAGCCGCTGGGCTGGGTGTTGAGCCAGGTGTGGGACCGTTTCACCGACCGCCCGTTCTGGGCCAGCCAGCAGGCGCTGCGCCATGTGCGCGA
>JAYUHT010000414.1:0-4085 GCA_043766725.1 Burkholderiales bacterium
CAACGGCTACCTGGGCGACACCATTCGCAGCACCACCGGCGCGGCGCGCCTGGGTGTGGAGAAGATGCCGCCGGTGGTGACGCGCGGCATCCTGCTCGACCTGGTGCGCCTGAAAGGCCGCCTGCTCGAACCGGGGGAAGCCATTCATCGCGCCGACCTGGAAGCCGCTGCCCAACAAGGTGGCGTGCAACTGGAAAAGGGCGACGCCGTGCTGCTGCGCACCGGCTGGCTGGAAGCGCAGAAGGGTGTGAAGAACCCGTCGTTCGACATTGAACCCGGCATCGAGATCAGCGCCGCACTGTGGCTGGCCGAGCGTGACGTGGCCATGGTGGGCGCCGACAACTTTGCGGTAGAGGTGTTGCCCTTTGCCGCGGGCACGGTGTTCCCGGTGCACCAACGTTTGATTCGAGACTATGGCGTGCCCTTGCTTGAAGGCCTGATGCTCGACCCGCTGGTGGCCAGTGGCCGCCATGAGTTCTTGTTCATTGCCAGCGCGCTGCCCATCGTGGGCGCCACCGGCAGCCCTTTGGCGCCCGTTGTGGTGCTGTAAAGAAAATGAAAAAGTCTGGCCCCCTCGAAGGCGTGCGCGTCCTTGAAATCGCGTCGATGATCTTCGGCCCACTGGCCGGGCAGTACCTGGGCGACATGGGCGCCGATGTCATCAAACTCGAACCACCCGAAGGCGACCTCACACGCAGCATCGGCCCGCGGCGTTCACCGCGCATGGGCGCGTTCTTCCTCACCAGCAACCGCAGCAAGCGCAGCGTGGTGGTGGACTTGAAAACGCCGCAGGGCATCGAGATCCTGGCGCGGCTGCTGGAAAAAACAGACGTGCTGCTGCACTCGCTGCGCACGCCCGCGGCGACGCGGCTGGGGCTCGACTACGCCACCCTGGCCGCGCGCAACCCGGCCCTGGTGTACTGCCATGTCACCGGCTATGGTGACGACGGCCTGTACGCCGGCCGCCCGGCGTATGACGACATCATCCAGGCCGCCTCGGGCCTGGCGATGCTGCAAACCGTGGTCGGTGGCCAGCCGCGCTACATCCCCACCATCGTGGCCGACAAGATCAGCGGCGTGCACGCGGCCTATGCCATCGTGCTGGCGTTGATGCACCGCATGCGCACTGGCCAAGGCCAGCAGGTCGATGTCGCCATGTTCGAAACCATGGCCGCGTTCAACATGCTCGAACACCAGTGGGGCCATGCCTTCGAGCCGCCCCTGGCGCCGATGGGCTATGCGCCGGTGAGCACGGCCTCGCGCCGGCCGTACAAGACGATCGACGGCTACATCGCCTTGCTGCCGTATTCGAACGACCACTGGAAGCGTTTCTTCGCCCTGGCCGGCGAGCCGCAAATCATGACTGATGCGCGCTTTGCAACGTTTGCGGCCAGGCAGAAGCATTTCCGCGAGGTGTGGGACGAGGTTGAACGCCAGGCCGCGCGCAAGACCAATGCGCAGTGGCTGGCGCTGCTGTCGAATGACGACATTCCGTTCTCGGTGGTGAACAGCCTGGAAGACCTGATCCACGACCCGCACCTTGAGAGCGTTGATTTCTGGCAGGTGTGCGAGCACCGCACCGAAGGCCTGCTGCGCTTTCCGGCCAACCCGGTGAGCTTAAGTGCCACGCCGGGCGCCATGACCCGCATGCCACCCTTGCTGGGTGAACACAGCGCCGAAGTGCTGCGCGAGTGCGGCTATGACGATGCGGCGATCGACCGCCTCATGGCCACCGGCGGCGCCTGTGCCGCGCTGAAGTGAAACACCCCCTACGCGCTTCGCGCGCCCCCTCAAGGGGGCAACGCCAGCGGCCCGGCAAAGCCGGTTCCGCGGCGTTCGCTTGGCGGGACTGCTGCATGCACCGCGAACGGCGGCTGGCGCCGCCGAAGTCTGACCTACGTTAAAGCCATCATGATCCCCCGCACCCTGTTCAGCCCCGAGCACGACGCCTTTCGCGACACCGTTCGCCGCTTCATTGCCGAGCATGTCACGCCCTTTCATGCCGAGTGGGAAAAGGCCGGCCAGGTGCCGCGTTCGCTGTGGCACAAGGCCGGCGAGCTGGGCCTGTTGTGCTGCAACGTGCCGGAAGAATATGGCGGCATGGGCGGCGACTTTTTGCACAGCACCATCCTGATTGAAGAAATGGCGCGCGCCGGTGCCACCGGGCCCACCTTCTACCTGCACTCAGACATCGTCGCGCCTTATCTGGTTGACTTCGGCAGCGAAGAGCAGAAGCAGACCTGGCTGCCCAAAATGGCCACCGGTGAGGTGGTGGTGGCGCTGGGCATGAGCGAGCCTTCAGGCGGCAGCGATGTGCAGGCCATGCGCACGCAAGCCATTCGGGATGACGACGACTACGTGATCAACGGCCAGAAGGTCTTCATCACCAATGGCCACAGCGCTGATCTGTTGCTGCTGGCCTGCAAGACCGACCCCAAGGCGCGCGGCAAGGGCGTGAGCCTGATCCTGGTCGAAACCAACCGGCCCGGCTTCACACGCGGGCGCAAGCTGGAAAAAATCGGCTGCAAGGCGCAAGACACCTCAGAACTTTTCTTTGCTGATCTGCGCGTGCCGGCAGGCAACCTGCTGGGGGCCGAAGGCGCGGGCTTCGCGCAACTGATGACGCAACTGGCTCAAGAACGCCTGGTGCAGGCCATTCGCGGCGTGAGCAGTTCAGAAGCCGCGCTGCAATGGACGATCGAATACGTGACCGAGCGCAAGATGTTCGGCCACACCCTGGCTGACTTTCAAAACACGCGCTTCAAGCTGGCTGAATTGCATGCCGAGGTACTGGCGCAACGGGTGTTTGTAGACCGTTGCATCGAGCTGCATTTGAAGGGCCAGTTTGACCCGGTGGACGCCGCCGCCGCCAAGCTCGTCACCACCGAGTTGCAAGGCCGGGTGATGGATCAGTGCCTGCAATTCTTCGGCGGCTGGGGCTACATGTGGGAATACCCCATCGCCCGCGCCTTTGCCGATGCGCGCATGTGCCGGGTGGGCGGTGGCGCGGTCGAAGTGATGAAGCAGATCATCGGGAATGACTTGTTGCCGAAGGTGCGCAAGGCGGGTTGAGTTTTCGTGTCCTTTGCTCGCGCTTCAACGTTGGAGCGGGATCAGGCCGCCGGGGTGTGCTGCTCCGCTCATGTCACCCGCTGGCTTCCCTGCGGGGCGCCAGCTCCTTCTTTACTTCGCTACGCAGCACACCCCACCGTCCTGATCCTTCGGCAGCGGCTGTTTTCTAACGTTACCCCCGCCACCTTGGGTGCCCGCCGAGGGTGTTGGGTGGCCGGCGTAGCGAAGTAAAGGAGGAGGAGGCCGAAGGCCGACGACGGGTGACATGAGCGAAGCCGGCCACCCGACGCCCTCGGCCTGCGCAGGACCTTGGAGCTGTGCCCTTGCCGTATCTACCCATAAGTAGAAAAAACTACGAAAACACCTTTTCAAGTGCCAACGGGTAGATTATCATGACGCAAACGGCCACTCGTGCTACCGCGAGAAGCACCCGGCCAGGAGAAAAGACCATGCGTTTGCACCCCCCCTTCGCCCTCCTCAGCGCCCTGGCCCTCACCATGGCCGTGCTGCCCGCCGTTGCTCAAGCCCAGGCCTGGCCCAGCGCCCCGGTGCGCATCGTCGTGCCCTTCAGCGCCGGCGGTGCGTCAGACGTGCTCACCCGCTCGCTGGCCGAGCAATTGCAAGCGCGCCTGGGCCAGAACTTCATCGTTGAAAACCGTACCGGCGCCGGCGGCAACATCGGCATGGAAGCTGTCAAGGCGGCGCCGGCTGATGGCTACATGGTGGCCTCGGCCACCATCGGCACGCTGTCGATCAACCAGTTCCTCTTTACCAAGATGAGCTACGACCCGGCGGCTGACTTTGTTTACGTCTCCAAGATTTGGGAGAACTGCAATGCCTTCGTCGTTTCGGCCAACCACCCGGCCAAGACGGTGCAGGAGTTCTTGACCTGGGCGCGCGCGCAGCCCAAGGGCGTCACCTACGGCTCGGCCGGCGTGGGTACCACGCCGCACCTGGCGGGTGAGTTGTTCCGCCACCGCACCAACATCCAGGCCCTGCACGTGCCCTTCCGC
>JAYUHT010000415.1:0-4077 GCA_043766725.1 Burkholderiales bacterium
GCTGGGTGACTTTCTTGAATGGTTGTACACGGTGTTCACGTCGATCCCCGACATCCTGCTCATCTTCACCTTGGCCGCGGTGTTGAACCGCGCTGACGCGATCATTCCGCGCGGCATCTGGACAATAGTCATTATCCTGGGGCTGGTGGGCTGGACGGGCTTGTACCGCCAGGTGCGGGCCGAGTTCATGAAGCACCGCAGCCGAGAATACGTGCGCGCCGCTGAAGCCATTGGCGCATCAACCAGCTCAAGAATGTTTCGCCACATCTTGCCCAATGTGAGCCATGTGGTGCTGGTGCGCATGAGCCTGCTGGTGGTGGGTTTCATCAAGAGCGAAGTCATCTTGTCTTACCTGGGCCTGGGCGTACCGGTGGACCAGGTGAGCTGGGGCACCATGTTGGCCGAGGCGCAAAGCGAACTCATCCTGGGCTATTGGTGGCAGCTCGCCGCGGCCACCTTGTTCATGGCGGTTTTCGTGACTGCGTTTTCGCTCATGGCTGACGCGTGGCGCGATGCGCTCGACCCGAAGTTGCGGGGCTTGGAGTGAGCCGCGCCGCGCCGGGCCGACCCAAGCAAGCGGCCGCCCCCTCGGGGGGCCGGCCGTGGTACGCCACGGCCGGGGGGCTGCAATGACCATGCTGTTGAGCATTCAAGACCTGCGCGTGGCCTTCCGCATGGGCCGGGTTGATGGCCAGATGCAAATGGCGCAAGCCGTGGGCCGGGCTGATGCGGGCATCAGCTTCGACATCCCTGAGAACAGCACCGTGGCCTTGGTGGGCGAATCGGGTTCCGGCAAGAGCGTGACGGCGATGTCGATCGTTAACCTGCTGCCCGAAAACGCGCAGCGCCAAGGCCGCGTGCTGTACCAGGGCCGCGACCTGCTGCAAGCCAGTGGCGACGACTTGCGCGCCCTGCGCGGCAAAGAAATCGCCTGCGTCTTTCAAGACCCCATGACCTCACTGAACCCGGTCTTCACGGTCGGCCACCAGGTTTGCGAGCCCCTCATCCGCCATTTGGGCATGCGCCCGCGCGCGGCCATGGTGCGGGCCGAAGCCCTGTTGGTGGAAGTGGGCATGCCCGAGCCCAAGCGCCGGCTCAATGCCTACCCGCATGAGCTTTCAGGCGGCCAGCAGCAGCGCGTGATGATCGCCATGGCGCTGGCCTGCGAGCCCAAGTTGCTGATCGCCGACGAGCCCACCACGGCGCTCGATGTGACCATCCAGCGCCAGATTCTCGAACTGCTGGGCAGCCTGAAGCAGCGCCACCGCATGAGCCTGCTGTTCATCAGCCACGACCTCGGGGTGGTGGGCGAGATTGCCGACCATGTGGTGGTGATGCGCCACGGCCTGGTGCGCGAGCAGGGCGCCACGGCGCGCATCTTCGAAGCCCCCCAAGACGCCTACACCCGCGCCCTGCTGGCCTGCCGGCCCAGCCTGCAAGGCAACCCGGCGCGGCTGATGGTGATCGACGAACACATCACCGGCGGCGGCCACGACGCCGCCACGCCGCAGGCCAAACCGAAGGATGCACAGGCGCCCGTGGTGCTGGAAGTGCGCTCGCTGGCCAAGAGCTTCTTCCTGCGCCAGGGCGTGTTCGGCAAGCGCGAGTTCAAGGCCGTGCACAACGTGAGCTTTCAGTTGAGGCGCGGCCACACCCTGGGCGTGGTGGGCGAGTCAGGCTCGGGCAAGACGACCATGGGCCTGACGCTGCTGCGCCTGCACGAGCCCACCGCGGGCGAGGTGATCTTCGATGGCCGCAACCTGCTCACCTTGAGCGAGCGGGAGCGCCAGGTGATGCGCCGGCGCATCCAGATCGTGTTCCAGAACCCCTATGCCTCGCTGAACCCGCGCTTCACCATCGGCCAGACCTTGATCGAGCCGATGACCATTCACGGCATCGGCGCCTCACAAGACGAGCGCGAAGCACGCGCCCGCGCGCTGCTGCACAAGGTGGGGCTCGACGGCAGCGCCTTCGGCAAGTACCCGCATGAGTTTTCCGGCGGCCAGCGCCAGCGCGTGGCCATTGCGCGCTGCCTCACCCTGAACCCCGAGGTGCTGGTGCTGGATGAAGCGGTGTCGGCGTTGGATGTGTCCGTGCAAGCCCAGGTGCTGAACCTGCTGCGCGACCTGCAAGACGAGTTCGGTCTGAGCTATGTGTTCATCAGCCACGACCTGGCCGTGGTGCGCTTCATCAGCGACGAGGTGCTGGTGATGAAAGACGGCGTGGTGGTGGAGCAAGCCGCCACGGCCGAATTGCTGGCCGCGCCAAAGCAGGAATACACGCAGCGGCTGCTGGCGGCCATCCCGCGCGGGTACCGCGCGGCCGCCTGATCATCGCGCGGGTACCGCGCGGCCGCCTGATTCAGCGCGCGGGTACCGAGCGCCCGGCCGGTTCACTGCTGGCCACCACCAGCCGCTCATCCACCCACCGCAGCAGGTCGTCCCACATCTGCCGCACATCTGAATCGTTAGGTATGCGCGCGGCGTGCGGCAGTTCCAGGGTGACCACCGGCACGCCCAGGTTCAAGCCGCCATAGGCGCCGAGTGAGCCGGGGAACACGCCCACGCGGTCGAGGAACAGACGGCCGAGTTTTTGCGGCGGCAGGTGCGGGCCGTCGAAATCGAGCACGGCATAGGGGGCGTGGATGCTGACGATGAGGTCGGGCTTCCATTGCTCGATGGTGTCGACGATGAAGCGCGTTTCAGGCTCTGACTTGGCCTGCGGCCCCGGCCAGCGCCGCGGGTCGCGCTGGGTGCGTTGCACCCAGTGGCTTTGCGCTTGCTGAGCCCAACCCTGTGTGGGGAAGTTGCGGTTCAAGTCCACATTGCGCGCATTGGTGCGCGTGGGTTTGGCCTTGAGCAGGCCGTCTGGATTCACCACCGGCACGAACCGCCAATTCACCGCAGCGGGGTTCTCCACGGCCAGGCCGAGCCAGCGAAACGCCAGCGTGGCCGACGACATTTCATCGCCATGAATGCCGCCCAGCACTAGCACTTTCAGCGCCGGCTTGGCCGGTACGTCGAGCAATTCCTCGGCCACGGCGGGCAGCACATCGCGCTGGTACAGCGGAACGCCGTTGACCGAGCGCGCCCCCGATGCGCCCAATGTGGCGGCCTCGCATTGCTCTTGCGTCAGGTCGGCCAGCTTCTTGGCGAGTTCGCGGCAACCCTGCTCGGGGGCGGCGTGCGCCAACGAAACGATGGCCAGGGTGAGCCACAGCGTGCAGAGTCGTCGAGTGAGCATGGTGAGCGCGGGCTTTCGGGCATATTCAGGCCAGTCAGCAGTCTAGGCAGCGTGGTTCGCATCCGCGGCCTTGATTACCGCAGCGTTTGCCCACCACATCACCGCACTGAAGCTGCGCCCAAACGGCGCAGACCGGCCCGAGCGCCGGAGTGTCCTGCGCCAGTGCATGTTAGCGCTGCGGCTGAACCTGCCGCAGCGCGCGCCGTCGCAGCCGCGCCCGCGCGAATCAGGCCGCGTCCCAAATCACCGGCTTGCGCGAGCCCACCCAGCGCTCGTAGCTGCGCGCGTACTTGTCTTCGATCTTGTTGCGCTTGACCTTGAAGGTGGGTGTGATGAGATCGTTTTCGACCGTCCAGGGTTCGGTGGTGACGACCAGGCAATCAAGCTGCTCGTGCGGGTCCAGCTCGGCGTTGATGGCCTGCATGTGCGCGGCCAAGGAGGCCTCCAGTTCGCCGCGGCCCGCTGCCGTGGCGGCCTGCTTGCTGCCTTCGGGGTTGAGCATCACCAGGCCCAGCGGTTGGCCCAGGTTGGCGCCGGTGACGCAACAGGCCTCGATGGCCGGGTGCATGACCAGTTTGTCTTCGATCGGCGCCGGCGCCACGTACTTGCCCTTGCCGGTCTTGAACAGGTCTTTCACCCGGCCCGTGATCTTCAGGTTGTTTTCAGCGTCGATGCTGCCTTTGTCGCCGGTGTGCAGCCAGCCGTCTTCGGTGAAGGCCGCGCGGGTGAGCTCGGGCTCCTTGTAGTAGCCCAGCATCAGGCCGCCGCTTTTCATCTGCACCTCGCCGTTGGCGGGGTCGATGCGGTGCTGCACGCCCACATAGGGCGGGCCCA
>JAYUHT010000416.1:0-10763 GCA_043766725.1 Burkholderiales bacterium
GACAAGCTGGCCTTGGGCCTGGACGTGACCAGCGCCACCCGCCTGGACGGCATGGAGATGAACTCCACCTCGATGCAATTGGCCGACCGCGACGAAGAGTTCAACACCCGGCTGGCCAGCTACCGTGGCTGGCAGATGGCGATCGAGCGGGTCAAGCCGATCCCACGCACCTTGGCTCGCCTGCAACTCACCGCGCTGGTGCTGGGTGACGGCAGCCGCACCGCCAGCCAGGCGGTGGATGCGTTGCTGAAGCGCTTTGTGGTGGCCGGCGTGGCCCCGGCCACCCGGGCGCGCCTGGTGGCGTTTCTTGAGCGTGAGCTGGGCACCACCGACTTGCACGCCGCGCGCAGCTACCTGGATGAGCCGCTGCGCCAGACACTGCACCTGATCCTGGCCTTGCCCGAATACCAACTGGGTTGACACCATGCCTGCGTACCCCCATCACCCTCAACTCACAGGCGGGCTGAACCGGCGCAGCCTGCTGCGCGTTGGCCTGGCCGCAGCCAGTGGCCTGGGCGCACTGCCAGTCGCCTTGCAGCATGCCGCGGCAGCCACGGTGGCCCGCCACCCCGAGCGCATCCTGGTGGTGCTGGAGCTTTCGGGTGGCAACGACGGCCTCAACACCCTGGTGCCCTATGGCGACGACGCCTACTACCGCCACCGCCCGCGGCTGGGCATCAAGCGCCAGCAACTGCGGGTGATTGATGCCCACCACGGCTTCAACCCCGGCATGGCCGGCTTCGAGCGTCTGTTCAAGGAAGGCCGCATGGCGGTGGTGCATGGCTGCGGTTATGCCCAGCCTTCGTTCTCGCACTTCACCTCGATGGCCTACTGGCACACCGCCATACCCAACAGCGGTGAAGAGCACGGCTGGGTCGGCCGCCTGGCCGATGCCATCGACCCGCACAACGCGCCTGAATACCTGGTCAACATCGACGAAACGCAATCGCTGGCGGTGCGCGCGCGCCAGCATCTGCCACTGACGTTTGACGACCCGCGGCGCTTTGCTCGCAAGGGCCTGTTCGAACAACGCAGCGTGCTCGATGCCCCGCCCGATGCGCCGCACGATGCCCGCTCGGCGGGCAATGCCAGCCTGGCCTTCATGCGCGAAGTGGCGCTGAGCGCGCGCGACTCTGCGACCAAAGTGCGCGAGGCCTGGGCGCGCTACAAAACGCCGGTCGACTACGGCATCGTGCCGCTCGACCTGCCCAAGATCGCCAGCTTGATCCATGCCGGGCTACCCACCAGGCTGTTCTACAGCGCCTACCGCCACAACGCCTTCGATACGCATGTGCAGCAGGCCGACCAGCATCAGCGCTTGCTGAGCTACGCGTCCGACGCAGTCGCCGGTTTCATGGCCGACCTGGCCCGCATCGGCCGCGCCCAAGACGTGACGTTGCTGGTGTTTTCGGAGTTTGGCCGCCGTGTGCCCGAGAACACCAGCCTGGGCACCGACCATGGCACCGCCAACCACATGTACGTGATCGGCCAGCCGGTGCGCGGTGGCCACTACGGTACCCTGCCCAGCCTGAGCGCGCTGGACGCCGGTGATAACCTGGTACACACCACCGACTTCCGGCGCGTTTATGCCTCGCTGATCGAAGGCTGGCTGGGCGGCGATGCCCAAGCCGTGTTGCGTGGGCGCTTCGAGCCCTTTGCGCTGTTTGGTTGAGGCGCAGGGACAGCACACCAGGGCCACGGCAACGGCGACTTGCCGCGGCCGCGTATGATCGAATCATGCTTCTGTCCAGAACCCGCCAACGACTCGTCCACAAATCTCGCCTGCGTGTTTTCAAAGCCTTGCGCATCGACAAAGCGCTGGGTGAAGAGCGCACGCGTGAGCTTGAGGCGCACATGGGTTTTCGCGGCCAGTGGGACGAGCACCGGCGCTTTCAATTCGAGCACGTGAAGGCCATGGGGCTGAAGCCGGCTCACCGTTTGTTGGAGATCGGTTGCGGGCCGCTGACCTTGGGCCTGCCGGTGATCAACTACTTGAACCCCGGTTGCTACACGGGTGTGGATGTGCGCCCCGAAGTGCTGGACCTGGCCTTGCAGGAAATCGGCGAGAACGGGCTCTCAGCCAAAAATCCCCGCCTGGTGTTGTCCACCAGCTTTGGCGCCAACGAATTGGGCGACGAACGCTTCGATTTCGCCTGGTCGTTCAGCGTGCTGTACCACTTGTCAGACGATTTGCTGCACGGCTTGATGGCACAAATGGCGCTGCGGTTGG
This sequence comes from Burkholderiales bacterium, assembly GCA_043766725.1. Taxonomy (GTDB): domain Bacteria; phylum Pseudomonadota; class Gammaproteobacteria; order Burkholderiales; family Burkholderiaceae_C; genus Rubrivivax. The sequence goes on from JAYUHT010000416.1 coordinate 2,231, forward strand.
CGCCCGATGGCCAGTACTTCGCCAACATCAACATCGACATGGACGAGGGCCGCTGGTTGCAGTTCCCTTTCGTGCGCCGGCCCTTGGCCTTTTACCAAGCGGCGGCGCAGCAAGTGGGGCTGGTGGCCGAAGACATGGGCAGCTTGCAGTCCTTGGGCTTCCGGCTCAGTGCGGCCGAAGGCGCCAACCACCTGCTGCGCATCGTGCGCGCGCCCGGCTCGGCCTGAGAGCCTGAGAGTCTTTCGATCATGCCCGCTCATCACGCCAGAAGGCGCCCGCTCGTCGTTGCAAATGCTCGCCATAGCCCGAGCTATGGCTGTGCTTTGCGCCTAGATCGGCCACCTTCTGGCGCGCCGCTCGGGCACGCCCGAAATACTCTCAGGCTCTGAGCCAACAGGCTGCGCCCGGTCGCGGCGCGGGCCTCACGCCATTTGCGGCGGCCAGCGGTGCGCTTCGTCTTGAGCGCTGGCGCACCAGGCGTACAGCGCGTCATACATCACCAGGCCGTGGCGCAACATCTCATGGTCATCAGCGAACACGCGTGACAGGCCGAGCGACAGCGCATACAGGCCGGCCGATTGCGGCGTGAGATCGAGCCGCGAAGTGTCGGCGCCGCGCACGATCAACGCCAGTTGTTGCAACCCGGGTTGCTTGAGAGCGTACTTGGCCAGGAAGGCATCGAAGCTGCACAGCTCGCCCACATGGCTCATTGCCACGCCGGGGATGTCGTAGGGCGTGGCGCCGGTGCGGGCTGCGACGCTTAACACCTCATTCGATGGGACATAGAGAAATTCAGCCTCGCGGTCGATGAAGCGCAGGATCAGCCAGGGGCAGGCGATGCGGTCGATCTTCGGGCGTTCGCGCGTGACCCATTTCATGATGAGGCTCCGGTGGCGGCGGGGGTGGTGGACGGCACGATGGGCACAACGGGCCGGCCTTCTTCCAGCCAGCCTTGCATGCCGCCCACCAGGTAGCGCGCGTCCACACCCAGGGCGCGCAGCGTGGCCGTCAGGCCTTGGCCGATTTCATGGCCCTTGGCGCAATACAGCACCACCGGTCGTTTGGCCGCGATGCTGTCTTTCCAATCGAGCCAGGCCGCGGGGTCATGCCACAGCGCGCCGGCCAGCGCCGCGCCATGCTGGACGCGCACGCCGCCGCGGCGCACGTCGAGCAATTCGAAATCGAAACCCTGTTGTTGCCACAGGGCCAGTTCGGCAGGGGTGATGTGACTCATCTTCATTCTCCTAACGCGCCAGTTGAACGGCCAGCCCGGCGGCGGCGCAGGCGCCAAGCAGGGGGATGACACCAACCTTGAAGCGAAACAGTGCCAGCGCGGCAGCCACGGCGATCAAGGCCGAGAACAAATCAAAACGCCCACCAAAACCCTGCGGCCACAGCACGTGATAGGCGAAGAACAAGGCCAGGTTGACGATCACGCCCACCACGGCGGCGGTGATGGCCGACAGCGGCGCCGTGAAGCCCAGCTTGCCGTGCGTGGCCTCGACCAGGGGGCCACCGGCCAGGATGAAGACGAACGAAGGCAGGAAGGTGAACCAGGTGGCCACGGTGGCGGCCAGCGCCGCGCCCAGGAAGAGTGAATCGGGGCCGAGCACGGCCTTCAGCCAGCCGCCCACGAAGCCGACGAAGGCCACCACCATGATCAACGGGCCGGGTGTGGTTTCGCCCAGGGCCAGGCCGTCGATCATTTGCGCGCCGCTGAGCCACTGGTGCTGTTCCACGGCGCCTTGGTACACATACGGCAGCACGGCGTAGGCGCCGCCGAAGGTGAGCAAGGCCGCCTTGGTGAAGAACCAGCCCATTTGCGTGAGCGTGGCATGCAGCCCCTGGTTAACAACGAGCGCGGCCATGACCACGGCCCACAGGCCCAGACCCACGCCCAGCACCTTGAACAGGCGCGAGCGCGAGAACAGGGCGTGGGGCGGCGTGGGCGTGTGGTCGTCGATCAGCGCGACGCCATAGCTCTTCTGCGATGCGCCGTGGCCGCCACCCAGCGCGAACACCGCCGGCCAGCGCCGCGCGCCGAAGTGGCCCAGCAGCGCGGCGGCGATGACGATCAACGGGAACGGTGTGTCGAACGCAAAGATGGCGACGAAGGCTGCGGCGGCGATGCCCCACATCCATTGGTTTTTCAGTGCCCGGCTGCCGATACGGTGCGCGGCATGCAGCACCAGCGCCGTGACGGCGGGTTTCAGGCCATAGAAGATGCCGGCCACCAGCGGTAGTTGGCCAAAACGCAGGTAGACCCATGACAGCGCGATCAACAGGAACAGCGAAGGCAGCACGAACAGCGCGCCGGCCACGATGCCACCCCAAGTACGGTGCATCAGCCAACCGATGTAGGTGGCCAGTTGCTGCGCCTCGGGGCCGGGCAACACCATGCAGTAGTTCAGCGCATGCAAGAAGCGCTGCTCGCTGATCCAGCGCCGCCGCTCCACCAGCTCGGTGTGCATGATGGCAATTTGCCCGGCCGGGCCGCCGAAGCTGATGCAGCCCAGCTTGAGCCAAAAGCGCAGCGCCTGCGCGAAGCTCACGGCAGCGGGTGGGTGTTCAAGCTCGGTCATGATGAGGTGACGCCGGCGGTACTAACGGTTGATGAAACTGGCGCCGCGTACAACGCGTCGAACACCGCGCCGGCGGCTTGCAGCAAGGCATCGTCATCGGCGTGCAATTCACGCAGGCCCGCCAGCACCTGCTCCAGGCCGCTGGCCTCGGGCACCGGCATGCCGCCCACATCAAGGCAGTGCACGGCCGCGGCCAGGCGTTGCAGCGCGGGGACGGCTTCCAGCGCGAAGCTGTGCAGCAGCACCTCGAAGGTGACGCGCGCACCCACGTGGCTGAAGCGCGCACCGTCGTAGTCGAAGCCGATGGCCTGGCGCGGCGCCGCCTGCCCTTCGGCCAGCCAAACGAAGTTCGCGCCGGGGTCGATGAAGCGGCGGATCAGCCAGCCGCTGGCCAGGCGGTCGACCCACGGCCGCGCGCGCGTGGCCCAGCGCCGGTTGCGGAACCGGCGCGCGTCAAGCCGGGGGATGCCGCGCGGCGGCCGGGGCTTGGGCTCGCCCTTGGCAAAGCGTGCGTCAAAAGCCTGGCGCAAAGCGTCGAGTTCGTTGCGCGCCTGGGCGCTGGCCGCGCCGGGGTAGTGATCAGTTTGGCGCAGGGCTTCCAGGGCATCGGCCACGCCGCGCAGGTGCTTGCGTGCGTCGGGCTCGCTCAGGCGCGGCAGCTCGCGTGCCAAGGCTTGGGTCGTGGTGCGCCATTCACCATAGGCCACGCTGCGATCAAACAGGGCCAGCACCTCGGCTTGTTGCTGCTCGCTGCGCGGCGCCAGCGCCAGCACCGTGGCGGTGCCGCCATGGGCGCGCGCTTCAGCGGCCAGGGCGTCGAACGCGGTGGCCTGGTCGGCGGGCAAGAGGTAAGTGCCGTCGCGCAGCGCCGCGCAGCCCAACGCCTTCAGGCCACGCCAGATGCGCAGGCGCACGGCATTGGGCTGGGTCGGGAGGGTGATGAACAGGGCGGCCCACATGCGATGAAATATATGCCACAAAACTTGAAATGTCTATTTCAAGCTAATTTTCGGGCACGAAGGCGTTGCGACAACCCGCCCGGCGCCTTTGCGTCAAGCGGGTCTGGCGCGCCGCGCGCGCGGCGCAGCGCCCTGCGACCATTGGGCGTGTGCGAGAGTGCGGGGGCGCGGAGCAGTGCCCTCGGGCTGCGGCGGGGTGGCGCCCAGCTTTCAGGCGTCGCTTGGTGGGCAGCTACGTGCGGCTGCTTTCGCGCTGCACCAGCTTGGTGGGCAGCTGGATCGGCGCCACGCGCTCGCCGGCAATGATGCGCATCAGCGCATTGACCATGGCGACTCCGGCCTGGTCGATCGACTGGCGCACCGTGGTCAGCGATGGGTGCAGGTGGCGCGCCAGTTCCACGTCGTCGTAGCCCACCACGGGCAGGTCATCGGGCACGCTGCGGCCGGCGGCGCGCAGGGCGTTGATGGTGGTCATGGCCAGCAGGTCGGAGCAGGCGAACACGCCATCGAAGGCGCTGCCCGAGCGGATGCGCGCTTCGATGTCGGGGCGCGCCAGGTCGGTGGCAAACGGCACCTTCAGCTCCAGCGCCGGGCTGTGCGGCACGCCCGCGTGGCGCAGCGCGTTCAGGTGGCCGGCATGGCGGCGCGCCACTTCAGGCAGGGCCGTGTCGCCCACGAACAGGATGCGCCGGCAGCCCTGGGCCAGCAGGTGAGCGGTGGCCAGGCTGCCGCCGGCTTCGTTATCGCTGCCCACCGTGCAGTACTGCTGGTTGGGCAACTGCGCGCCCCACACCACCAGCGGCACGCCGCGCTGCGCCAGGGTGTTGAGCTGGTCATGGTGGTGCCACTGGCCGATGATGAGCACGCCCACGGCGCGGCCGGTGTCGTACAGGCTGGCCGCATGATCGAGGCGCTGCGCATCGACGCGCGACAGCAGCACATCAAAACCGCTGTCGGTGAGCGCATCTGCAATGGCGCCCATCAAGGCCAGGAAGAACGGGTCGCTGACGTGCTGACGGTTCGCCGTGTCCAAGGGAATCACCAGCGCGACGGTGCGGTTCTGGCGCAGCCGCAGGTTCTGCGCGCCCACGTTGATGGTGTAGTTCAGCGAGCGCGCCAGCTCTGTGATGCGGTCGCGGGTTTCCGGGTTGATCAGTTCACTGCCCGACAGCGCACGCGACACCGTCGAAACCGATACGCCTGCCAGGCGGGCCACATCGGCCATTTGCATGCGGCGCGGCGGTGTCAATTCGCTTTTTTGGGTGTTGTCGGGGTTGAACTTGGGCATCGCGCTGGGCGCAGCACAGGAACGTCCTGGTGCACGGAGTGAAGCCTCATTCTCACATGCAGTGTGGTGCCGATGCAGCAACCTGGCAACGATTGCATCCTTGGCGGGTTTACACCTAATGCAATCGTTTGCATTATTTTCTAGAGTCGGCACTTCTTCCAGAGTCTGGCGCCGCCCGCTGGCGCGCCCGCCAACCCGGCTTGAATTGCGCATCGCTTGCCGTTCTGTGCGCCTTTACGCCCCTTTCCACCACCCCAAGGAACCTAGCATGTCACTCACTGCCCATCCGCGCCCCGTGGCCCTTGCCGCGGCCCTGGCTGCCCTGCAGATCGGCATGGCACATGCCCAGACCGTGGCCCCGGCCGCTGAGACCGCAGGTGACGGCCTCAAGCTCGACCGCGTGGTCATCACCGGCACCGCCATTGCGCGCAGCAAGATGAAGCAAAGCGTCTCGGTCAGCACGCTCGACGCCGACCAGTTGCAAAACTCCGGCGCGGCCAGCGCCACCGAGGTGCTGCGCACCGTGCCGGGGCTGCGCGCTGAATCCAGCGGCGGCGAGGGCAATGCCAACCTGGGCGTGCGCGGCTTGCCGATGTCCGATGGAGGTGGGCGTTATGTGCAGTTGCAGGAAGACGGCTTGCCGGTGCTGTTGATCGGCGACATGTCGTTCGCCACGGCCGACCAGTTCGTGCGCGCTGACTACATGACCGACACGCTCGATGTCATCCGTGGCGGTTCATCGTCCACGCTGGCCACCAACGCGCCGGGCGCCATCGTCAACTTCCGCAGCAAGACGGGCAAGCAAGCCGGCGGCGCCGTGGGCATCAGCCTCGGGCTGGACCATCGCCAGTTGCGCACCGACTTCGCCTATGGCGGCAAGCTCGGCGACGGCCTGAACTTCCAGTTCGGCGGCTTCTATCGCCTGGGCGAAGGCACGCGCAACACCAACGTCACGCTGGAAAACGGCGGCCAGTTCCGCGCCTCGGTCACCAAGGAACTCGACCGTGGCAGCTACATCCGCGTCAGCGTCAAGAGCCTGCACGACAGCACACCGACGTACTTGCCGGTGCCCGTCACCACGGTGGGCAGCGAGATCAAGACCATTGCCGGCATCGACCCGCGCACAGCGTTCTTCGTGGGCTCGAAGTTCGCCATCGACACGGTGGTCGACAAGAACGGCAACCGCGTGGCCACCAACCCGGCTGACGGCTTGACCGTGAACGTCAACTCGGTCGGCGTTGAAGCGCAGTTCAACCTGGGTGATGGCCTGCAACTGACCGAGCGTTTCCGCAAGAGCGCCATCGGCGGGCGCTTCATCGGCGTGTTCCCGGCCGGCTCGGCCGCCACTGACGCCGCCAACGGCGCCAACCGCTACACCGGCAGCGCGCCGGTGTTCTCGGCGCACATCTTCAACACCTCGCTCGATGACATGGGCAACGTCTTCAACGACGTGCGCCTGCAAAAGGAATTGGCCCTGGCCGGGGGCAACAAGCTCACGCTCACCGGTGGCCTGTTCGGTGGCATTCAGAACGTGGCGCAAACCTGGTACTGGAACCGCTACAACATCGGCCTGACCGGCGACAGCCCGGGCCTGTACACCAACACTGGCGCGGCCACCACCAGCCCGGTGGGCGATGCCACCACCACCTGGGGCGGCTGCTGCTTCCGTGCCATTGATGTGCGCGTTACCGCCGTGGCGCCCTATGCCGCGGTGACCTTCGAGCAAGGCCCCTTGAGCGTGGACGCCAGCGTGCGCCATGACAAGCAGCGCGGCACCGGCACGCAAAAGTTTGGCGACGCCGCCAGCGGCAACAACTGGAACCCCAGCAGCGTCACCACCATCGGCTACAGCACCCAGGCCACCTCATATTCGCTCGGCGCCAACTTCGAGTTCAGCCGCAACATGGCGGTCTTCGCGCGCGCCAGCCATGGCGCATCGTGGAAGTCGCCCGACCGCGTGGTGTGGGACGCCGACATTGACAGCGGCCGCGCGCCCTACCCGAAGAACGAAGTCGACCAGATCGAGGGTGGCTTGAAGTACCGCCAAACCGGCCTGAGCGCCTTCGTCACCGCCTTCTTTGCCAAGACCAAGGAAGGTGCGGGCTACGAGCTGACCACGCGCACGGTGAAGAGCAATTCGTATGATGCCAAGGGCATCGAGGCCGAACTGGCACTCAGCTTCGGCAGCCTGCGCGTGGCCGGTGGCGCCACGCTGACCAATGCCCACATCACCTCGGGCGCGAACGACGGCAAGACACCGCGCCGCCAGGCCAACTTGATCTATCAGATTGCGCCGAGCTATGCGTTCGGGCCGCTGGAAGTGGGCGCGTCCATCGTCGGCACGACCAAGTCTTATGCGCAAGATGACAACGTGGTCGTGCTGCCGGGATTTGCCAGCGTGAACGCCTTTGCCAACTACGAGTTCAGCCGCAACATGGTGGTCTCGCTGGGCGTGAACAACCTGTTCAACACCCTGGGCTACACCGAGGCCGAAGGCCAGGGCAACCTGACCAACAACCCGCTGTACATTGCCCGCGCCATCAACGGGCGCAGCGCCAAGGCGACGCTGAAGTACTCGTTCTAAGCAGGCGAAAGCCTGCTAGACAGGTGCTGCCGGCCGCAAGCTGGCAGCACCTTTTTTTTGCCACCCACCGGGCTCACCATGACCGCCGCCAAGCCACAGCTTTCGTTCTGGCAAATCGTGAACATGAATGTCGGCTTCTTCGGCATCCAGTTCAGCTTTGGCCTGCAGCAAAGCAACATGAGCCCGATCTACCAGTACCTGGGCGCTGACGAAGCCAGCTTGCCTTTGCTGTGGCTGGCCGGGCCGATGACCGGGCTGCTGGTGCAGCCGCTGATTGGCGCCATGAGCGACCGCACCACCTCGCGCTTCGGGCGGCGCACGCCGTACTTTCTGATCGGTGCCATCCTGTGCAGCTTGGGGTTACTGTTCATGCCCTTCAGCCCCACGCTGTGGTTCGCGGCCGGTTTGTTGTGGATCCTCGACGCCGCCAACAACGTCACCATGGAGCCCTACCGCGCCTATGTGAGCGACCGCCTCAACAGCAACCAGCATTCGCTGGGGTTCCTCACGCAAAGTGCCTTCACCGGCCTGGCGCAAACGCTGGCCTACCTGATGCCCAGCATCTTCGTCTGGCTGGGCTTCAACAAAGACGCGGTGGGCGACAACCACATTCCGCAAGTCACCATGGCGGCCTTCGTCGTCGGTGCCATCTTCTCCTTCACCACCGTGTGGTGGAGCATCAAGCAAGTGCCTGAGCTGCCGCTCAGCGCCGGCGAGAAAGCCGTGCACGACGCGAAGCCGCGCGGCCTGGGCGCCACGCTGGCCGAGATTTGGGCCGCCATCAAAGAAATGCCGCCGACCATGCGGCAACTCTGGTGGATGAAGCTGTTCCAGTGGTACGGGATGATGTGTTACTGGATCTACATCGTGCCCGCGCTGGCCAAGACGATGTTCCAAACGGCCGACGCCAGCAGCGCAGGCTTTCGCGACGCCGGCTTGTTGAACGGGCAGATCGGCGGCTTCTACAACTTCGTCGCCTTCATCGCCGCGTTTGCCATGGTGCCGTTCACGCGCCGCTTCGGCCCGAAGGTGGTGCATGCGGTGTGCCTGAGCCTGGCCGCCGCCAGCATGTGGGCCTTGCCCGGCATCACCAGCAAGGCCTGGTTGTTCGTGCCCATGC
>JAYUHT010000417.1:0-10742 GCA_043766725.1 Burkholderiales bacterium
TTGCCGCTGCGCGTGCTGCGCAACCATTCGCCCTGCAGTTTGAAGTGGGTGCGCGTGGCGTTGCCGTTGGGCGCCCACTTCCACACCGCATCGGCCACCCAGACCCGCGTGCGCCCACTGAACGCATTGGTGATGCCGTTGCCCAGCGCATCCACATCGGCCAGGGCCTGGTCGCTGGCCTTGGCGTTCAGCACCGACAGGCCAGCGCGCCAGTTGTGGCTGATGCCCAGGTCGCCCCCGGTGTGCGCCGTCACGGCCAGCATGCCGGCGCCGTTGCGGCTGCTGTCGGAACCCGGGAAGCCGCGGCCGCGGCCGAGTTCCATGCCGAGCTGGATGAACTGGTCGGTCGGTGCCAGCCAGGTCAACTGCACGCCATCGTCGCCGTACTGCGTGCCGAGCATCGCCTGGTAAGCCAGTGGGTTGTCGACGAAGTCCCAGCTGTGCGCATGTTGCGCATTAAGGTAGCCCAGGCCCGAGAAGAAGCGCCCGGCCTTGAGCGTGAGGCCGGCACTGAGCGCGGTGGTCTGCACATAGGCCTCTTCCACCGACACGCGGTCATCAGGATGCAAGGCGATGTTGGCCACACCGCGCCACCAGGGGTCGATGCTGGCCGACAGGCCCAGCTCGGTTTCCGCCAGGCTGAAGCCGCGTGTGCCCGGGCCGGCTTCAGCGCCCACCGGCAACGCCACGCCGCTGATACGGTAACGCGACGGGTCTTGTGACGTGCGCGCATACAAGCCCGAGACGATCAGCGACAGCGCGGGGTTGAAGCTGCTGGGGGACGCTGCCAGCGCAGCGGGTGCCGTGGCCGCAACGGGCGGGCTGGGCACGGCTGGAGCAGGCAGTGCTGCGGTGGCCTTTTCGGCGGCTTGAAGCTGCTGTTCCAGCGCCTGAAAACGCGCCTCGTAGGCGCTGCGCAAACTGTTCATCTCGGCACGCAGCGTGGCGATGTCGGCAGCGCTATCCGCCCGGGCGGCCAGCGGCTGACCCATGGCGTAGACGAAGGCGAGCGCAAGGCTCGCCGGCAAGGGTTTGATCATGGTTGCTCGATCCAGGCAAGAACGTCGGAGTACGCCCAAACTGCGCAAGGCGCAGGCCTGGGCGGCAAAGGAACGTCAGGCTGAAACGAGAGGCGGAGCGCGGCTGCGGTAGGCCAGCGCGGGGGCGGTGGCACAGACACTGGCCAAGGCCAGCGTTGGCAGCTCATGTGTTGCAACAGCCGGCGCGGCCGCCGGCCAAGCCACCAGCGCCGCGCCACCCGTCACCGTGGCGCCAGCCAGGCACAGATCGCAAGGCGTGGTACGCGGCGCGTCAAAGGGGTCGCCAGCGCCGGCCACCGGCGCGGTCGCGTGCGACACGCCATGCCACATGGCGGCCGCTTGCGCCACGGGCAGCAGCAGGGCGAGCCAGACCAGCCACGCCATGTGGCGCTGCAGGAAGGGAACAGAGCGAAGGGCCGGCATGAGGGGCGCGATCCTACGCCCCCCGGCCATGCCAACGCACAATGAAATCATGACAAGCGACTGGCCCAGCATGGCCCACCCCGAGCTGCACGACGAACTGCATGCGCGCCCACCGTTGCAAGTGGCCGCGCCGGGCGTGTTGAGCCATTGGGTGCAGCACGGCATGAGCGCCGATTGCGCTGCCCAGGCGCTGGCTGCGGTGTGCCAGCACTTCGGCGCGCCGGCTCCGGCACCGGGTGCTCACCACATGCTGCTGCAGCAAGGCACGCAGGCCTTCAAGTACGAGCGTCACGGCGAATTCGTCAGTTGGCAATGGTTCCACGCCCTGGCCGATGTACCGGCCGATCCAGCCGCGCTGCGCGGCCTGTGGCAACGGGCACCGGGTCTGCGCAGCCTGCCCGGCGCGCTGCAGGAAATCTTCGCGCAAACCGCGGCCGGAAAATTATTGGCGGCCACGCAGATCATGTTGCTGCCGGCGCCGGCCGGCGCGCTGTCGCCAGCCGCCTGGCGGGGTGGCTTTCACATTGGTGAGCTGATCGGCTCGCACGTCGGCGAAGGCGCGGCCACCACGCTCACCGACCTGCGCTTGCACGAACAGCACACCACGCGCTTCTTGCTGTTCGACGCTGCGCTCAGCCCCGAGCAGCTCGCGCGCGAGGCGCAACGCCTGTGCGAGATCGAGGCCTACCGCATGTTGGCCATGCTGGGCTTTCCGCTGGCCCAGCGCGAAGCCGCTGCCTTGGGCGCGCTGGAGGCTCGGCTGCGCGATGCGGTGGACGCCATGGCCGCCGGCAGCCCGGGCGACGACACGCCGGTGTTCAACACCTTGACCCAACTTGCGGCCGAGGTCGAACACATCGCCGCGCGCACGCGCTTTCGCTTTGCCGCCACCCGGGCCTACCACCAACTCGTGCAGCGGCGGCTGGCCGCGTTGCGTGAAACGCGCCTGCCCGGCGTGCAAACGCTCACCGGGTTCTTGAACCGCCGCCTGGGGCCGGCCGTGGCCCTGTGCGAAAGCACCGACGCGCGGCTGAGTGACGTGGCCGAGCGCATCAACCGCGCCGTGGGCCTGGCGCGCGTGCGCGTGGAGGTGCACCGCGAAGCCAACAACCAGGAGCTGCTCAAGGCAATGGCGCAGCGCGCACAAATGCAGTTGCGCTTGCAACAGACCGTGGAAGGCCTCAGCGTGGTGGCGATCAGCTACTACGTGCTGGGCCTCATCAGCTACGCCGCCAAGGCCATGCTGGCGCTACCGGCACTGCAAGGCCTGCACTGGAAGACTGATGTGCTGGTGGGCGTGGCTGCGCTGCCGGTGGTGCTGGCGGTGTGGGGCTTCATGCGCCGCTTGCGCCGCCATCTTTCAGCTTGACGCCAGCGCGCAGTCCACCGCCACTGCATTCAGCAGCCGCGTCAGCGAGGTTGGCTCCAACCCCACCAGGTAACCGCGCCGCCCGCCGTTGATGGCGATGCGCGGCAGCGCCAACACCGTGCGCTGCACATACACCGGCATGGCCTTGCGCAGCCCGAACGGCGAGGTGCCACCCACCTGGTAGCCGCTGTGGCGCTGCGCCACCTCGGGCGTGCACGCAGCCACGCTCTTGGCGCCGATGGCGCGTGCCAGGTTCTTGGTGCTGACTTGCGCATCGCCATGCATCAGCACGATGAGCGGTGCGGCACGCTCGTCTTGCATCACCAGCGTCTTGATCACGCTGTGCTCGCTCAGCCCGAGCTGGCGCGCCGACTCGGCCGTGCCGCCGTGCTCGACATAATCGTACGCATGCGCAGTGAATTCAATGCCAGCGGCGCGCAGCACCTTGACGGCGGGGGTTTCACTGACATGGCTGGTCTTGCGCATTGCTGGCTCCTTGGCCGCCGAAGTTTGCCTGGGCCGCGGGCATGAAGGCGTTGCTGGCATTGCTGATTGCCTTGCTGCACCTGGCGTTGTGGGGCTGGCTGCAACTGGCGCTGCGCCCGCCACCGGGCGCCGCTGCACCCGCAGTGGCTGCGGTGGCCTGGCTGCACATCAAACCTTTGCCAAAGCCCGCCACCGTGGCACCACCCAACCCGCCAGGCCTGGCCGTGGTGCGAATGCCCGCACAGGCCGCGCGAAGCTTGCCCGCGGCGCCAGCCCAGGCAGTGACGGCGTGGACAACGCCTGCCCTGCCTGCGCTGGCGGCGGCCCCGGAGGTGGCCGCAACAGCCACCCCGCCTGAATCCAGCCCCGCGCTGGCCGCGGCTTCGGCCGCGGCTCAAGCGCCGCGACCCAGCCTGCTCGACGCCCCCGGCACGCGGCGCGCCGTTGCGGCGGCCGCGGCCACGCCCGGCCTGGGTGAGCAGGGCCGCGTGGCCAGCGGCCAGCCTGCGGCGGCATCCAGGCAGGAGCAACTGGCCAACCGCATTGAGCGCACGGCGCGGGGCGACTGCTTGAAGGGCGAATTTGCCGGCGCAGGCATGGGCGTGTTGAGCCTGCCGTTCTTTGCCTGGGCCGAAGTGAGCGGCAGTTGCCGACGCTGAAGTTAGCGGGCAATGCTGAACAAGTCCCCGCACATGGGCGCGCCTCGATTTGGGTCGGCTTGCAAGGCGCAAACCACAGCCATAGCCGGCGCCATGGCGAGGATTTGCAACGCCGCCGGGCGCCCAAATCGAGGACTGGGGCCGGACGTGGCTCGCCCACAGGCGGGGCGCGCCTGCCGAAGGCCGTGCCGCCTGCATGCGGCATGGCGCGCACGCCGCGAGGCACTTGTTCAGCATTGCCTTAGGGCCAATCAGGATGGCAGCACTGCATTGGCCCCCGGATCATCGGCCGCACCTAGCGGCAACCGCCGCCACCATCAGCCCTTGCGGGCCTGCGAAGGAGCTTCACCATGCGCACCCTGACCCTCACCACCCTGGTGGCCACCGCCCTGGCCCTGGCCGCTGGCGCGCAGGCGCAAGACAAAAAATCCATCGAGCTGCGCTACAGCTCGGGCGCGCCGCCCAAAGGCAACCCGTGGGTGATGCAGATCGAACGCTTTGCCAAGTTGGTGGAAGAAGAAAGCAAGGGTGAATTGAAGATCGCGCCGTTCCTAAATTCAGCCCTGGGCAGCGAGCAAGACACGGTGCAGCAGGTGGCCCGCGGGCGCATCGACATGGGCGGCTATTCCGGCGGCTCGGCGGCGCTGGTGGTGCCCGAAGTGGCCTTGCTGCTGATGCCGTTTTACTTCCGCAACGCCGCCGAGGCCGACTGCGTGCTCGACCACCACCTCACCAAACAGGTGACGGAACTGTTCGACAAAAAAGGCGTGCGCTTCATCGGCTGGACCTCTGTCGGCTCGATCGAGCTGTTTGGCAAGAAGGCCTTCAACGCGCCGAAAGACCTGAACGGCGTCAAGGCCGCGGCCTATGCCAACAAGACGCAGACCATCTTCTTCTCGTCGCTCGGCGCCACGCCCACGCCGCTGGGCCTGCCGGAGTGGATTCCAGCCTTCCAAACCGGCATGGCCGAGGTGGTGATGACGCCGATCACCTTCGCCCTGCCATCGGGCCTGACCAAGGTGGCGCCGGTGGCATCGCGCCTGGGCGTGTACGACTCGCCGGGCTTGACGCTGATGAACAAGAGCGTGTTCGACAAGCTGCCCAGGCCGCTGCAAGACGCCTTGCTCAAGGCCAGCGAGCGCGTGCCCAGCAGCCAGTACCGCACCGAGGTGCGCGGCTTCGAGAACGTGCTGTACGGCATGCATGAAAAAGCCGGCGGCCAGATCGTCAACGCCACGCAGGCGCAGCGCGACGCCTGGCGCAGCGCCATGGAACCCATCTACCCGAAGATCGTTGACGAAACCGGCGGCAGCGCCAAGGCTTTTTACAGCGCCATGGAAGCCGGCCGCCAGGCCTGCGCCAAGTAATGCTGGCCAGCGCCAGCGGCGCCCCGGCCTTCGCCAGGAACTTCGTCAACCGCTGGCACCGGGTGGAATGCCTGGTGGCCGTGCTGGCCTTCGGCTTCATCGCCGTGGTGCTGGTGGCCGACGTGCTGGGCCGCGAGCTGCTGGGGCCCATTTATCGCGCCCTCGACATCAAGGGCCAGGCCGGCGTGTATGCCTCGCAGAAGATGAGCATCTACGCGCTGGTGATCGGCAGCTTTGCCGGCGTGGGCATTGCCACCGCCACGGCCAGCCACCTGCTGCCGCGCATCGGCTTCAAATGGGTGCCGGCGCCTTGGGGCCCGGTGGTCGACCGTTGTGCTGACTTGTTCAGCGGCCTGTTCATGCTCGGCGTGGCGTATTTCGGCTGGGTCTATGTGCAGTCTTCCATGACCGCCGACCTGCGCGCACAGGCCTTCAACATCCCGATCTGGCCGATTCAACTGGCCATACCGCTGGGCTTTGCCTCGGCCGCGGTGCGCTACTTGTTCTATGCCGCATGGCCTGATTTGCGGCCCGCGTTACCGGAGTTCCAGGAATGACGTTGCTGGCGTTCCTGGCCCTGGTGGGTGTGTTGCTGCTGCTGCGCCAGCCGCTGGTGGTGATCCTGCTGGCCGTGGCCGCTTTCGTGCAAATCGTGTGGGGCAAGGGCCAGCTCGACTACATCCTCGAAGACATGTGGGTGGCGCTCGACAAGGAACTCATCCTGTCGATCCCGCTGTTCATCCTGTGCGGCAACGTCATGACGCAGGGCTCCACGGCCAAGCGGCTGATCCGAATCGTTGCCGCCATCACCCGCCCGCTGCCCGGTGGCCTGGCGGTGGCGGCCATCCTGAGCTGCGGTGTGTTCGCGGCCATTTCAGGCAGCAGCATCGTCACCATGCTGGCCATCGGCACGGTGATGTACCCGGCGCTGCGCGCGGCCAACTACGACAACAAGTTTGCGCTGGGCACCATCATGTCGGCCGGCACGCTGGGCATCATCATCCCGCCGTCGATTCCGATGATCATTTATGGCTTGGTGACCGAAGCCTCGATCACCGACCTGTTCCTGGCCGGCGTGGGCCCGGGCATCTTCATCTTGATCGTGATGTCGGCCTACGCCATGTTCACTTGCCGCCACATGCGCAGTGAGCGCTTCGACGCCAAGGAACTCGCCGTTGCCCTGCGCGAAGGCGTGTGGGCCATGTTGATGCCCGTCATCTTGCTCGGCGGCATTTACAGCGGCTACTTCACGGCCACCGAAGCCGCCGCCGTGGCGTTGGTGTATGCCATGTTCGTGGAAATGTTCATCCACAACGAAATGAAGTTCAAGGACTTCTACAACGTGGTGCTCGAACAAAGCAAGCTCGGCGGCAGCCTGTTCCCGGTGCTGGCGGTGGCGCTGAGCCTGAACATCGTGCTGATCGAACACCGCGTGCCCGGGCAGATGGTGGCCTTCATGCAGGGCTACATCAGCAGCCCCTTGATGTTCATGCTGCTGGTCAACCTGCTGCTGTTGATCGTGGGCTGCTTGATGACCACCGGCGAGGCCATCCTCATCCTGGCGCCACTGCTGGCCCCGGTGGCCGAGGCCTATGGCTTCAACAAGGTCACGTTCGGCATCATCATGATCCTCAACCTTGAAATCGGCTACCTCACGCCGCCCGTGGGGCTGAACCTCATCGTCGCCATGTCGGCCTTCAAGCAGCCCTTTGGACTGTTGGTGAAAGCCGCGCTGCCCTACGTGGCGCTGATGATCGTGTGCCTGGGCGTGGTGGTGTGGCAACCGTGGATCGCGATGTACCTGGTGGATGGGAAGTTTTAACCCGCGATGACCTGGAGTTTGCTGGCCCGCGATGAAACCGGCCGCTTCGGCGTGGCCATTGCCAGCCGCTTCTTTGCGGTGGGCGCGCTGTGCATCCATACCCGGCGCGGCGTGGGCGCCGTGGCCACGCAGGCCTTGATGAACCCGCTGTACGGCCCGGCCGGCCTGGCCCTGCTGGCCCAGGGCCATGCGCCGGCGCAGGTGGTGGCGGCGTTGCTGGCGCTGGACGCCGGGCGCGACCAGCGCCAAGTGCATGTGCTGGATGCGCACGGCGTGGCGGCGGCGCACACCGGCGCGGCGTGCGTCGATTGGTGCGGGCAGGCTCAATTCAACGGTTATAGCGTCGCCGGCAACATGCTCGCCAGTGCCGAAGTGCTGCGTGCCACGGCCATCGCGTTCGCCAACAGCACTGGCCAGCCGCTGGCACAACGTTTGATATCAGCCATGGCCGCGGGCGAGGCGGCGGGTGGCGACAAGCGCGGCAAGCAATCGGCCGCGCTGCGCATCCAGGGCGATGAAGACCATGCCGAACTCGATTTGCGGGTGGACGATCACACCGAGCCGTTGGCCGAACTTCAACGCCTGCACGACGTGAGCCGGCAGCGTTTCCAGCCCTTCGTGGCTTGCCTGCCTGGGCGCCACAATGCCGTGGGCGAACTGGATCGCGGCCGCATTGAAGCGCGCATCGAAGCATTTCATGCGGCCCGCCG
The DNA here is from genome assembly GCA_043766725.1 of Burkholderiales bacterium. GTDB lineage: Bacteria > Pseudomonadota > Gammaproteobacteria > Burkholderiales > Burkholderiaceae_C > Rubrivivax. The sequence continues at coordinate 7,877 of JAYUHT010000417.1, forward strand.
CGCCGGCCCCTGATCACCACGCCACTGCGCGCGCCATGGCGCCCAGGCCCTGCATTCAATCAGCCCGAAAGACCGCGATGTTGTTCAAACCCAAGACCTTGCTGGCCCTGCTCGCCCTGGCCGCTGGTGCCACAGCCAGTGCCCAAACCTTGCGCGTGGGCTTGGCCGAAGACCCCGATGCGCTCGACCCCAGCCTGGCGCGCACCTTCGTCGGGCGCATCGTGTTTGCTGCGCTGTGCGACAAGCTGGTGGATGTGGACGAGAAGCTGAACATCGTGCCGCAACTGGCCACGAGCTGGGAGTGGAGTGCCGACAACAAGGCGCTGACCATGAAGCTGCGCCCGGGCGTGACGTTTCACGACGGTGAAAAGCTCGACGCCGCGGCGGTGAAGTTCAATCTTGAGCGACACAAGACCCTGCCAGGCTCGAACCGGCGCGGCGAACTGGCGCTGCTGGCCACGGTGGACGTGGTGGATCCACTCACCGTGAAGTTAAACCTCAGCGCGCCGTTTTCGCCACTGCTGGCCACCTTGTCTGACCGTGCCGGCATGATGGTGTCGCCAAAAGCAGCGATGGCCGCACAGGCCGCGGGTGCCAACTTCGCAGCCAAGCCGGTGTGTTCGGGCCCGTTCAAGTTCGTTGAGCGTGTGGCGCAAGACCGCATGGTGTTCGAGCGCTTCGACGGCTACTGGAACAAGGCGCAGATTCATTTCGACAAGATCGTCTACACCCCCATCACCGACGCCACGGTGCGGCTGGCGAATTTGAAGTCTGGGCAGTTCGATTTCATCGAACGCGTGGCGCCGTCTGACATCGAAAAGCTGGCCACCGACAAGCGCCTGAAGGTAGCGCGCATCACCGAGATCGGCTACCAGGGCATCACGATCAACATCGGCAAGAGCGAGCAGGCGCAGAAGAACCCGCTGGGCCGCGACCCGCGCGTGCGCGAAGCGCTGGAACTGTCGCTCGACCGCCAAGGCCTGGCCCAGGTGGTGATGGACAACGAAGCCGCCGTGGGCAACCAGTGGGTGGCCCCGACCAACGCCTTCTATGCCAAGAACATGCCCGTGCCCAAGCGCGACGTGGCGCGCGCCAAGGCCCTGCTCAAGGAAGCCGGCGTGCCCAACCCCAGCTTCACCTTGGTCACGCCCACCACCAGCGACGCGCAGCGCCTGGCCCTGGTGGTGCAGGCCATGGCGCGCGACGCCGGCTTTGACGTGAAGATCCAGGCCACCGAGTTCGCCACCTCGTTGAACATGGCCGACAAAGGCGAGTTCGAGGCCTACCTGCTGGCCTGGAGCGGCCGCCCCGACCCCGACGGCAATGCCTTCAGCTTCCATGCCTGCAAGCAGCCGCTGAACTACGCCGGGTATTGCAGCGCCGAGACCGACGCGCTGTTGAACCAATCGCGCACCTTGCGCGAGCTGGCGGATCGCAAAAAGGCCTACGAGCAAGTCGCCGCCCAGGTGTTGAAGGCTCGGCCGGTGATCTACCTGTACCACCGCAACTGGCTGTGGGCTTACAACGGCAAGCTGGCTGGCGTGCGCAACGTTCCAGATGGGCTGCTGCGCGTGCAGAGCTTGAAGCTGGCGCCCTGAGTCACGCACGCATGCTTGAGTTCCTGATCAAGCGTGTGGCGCAGATCGTGCCCACGCTGATCTTCGTGTCGATGCTGATCTTCGGCCTGCAGCAGTTGCTGCCGGGCGACCCGGCCAAGATTCTGGCCGGCGAAGAGCAAGACCCCACGGTCATCGCCCACCTGCGCGAAAAGCTGCACCTCGATGAGCCCTTGCCGCTGCGCTATGCCTATTGGGTGGGCGGCGCGCTGCAAGGCGACCTGGGCGAATCGGTGCGCACGCAGCAGCCGGTGTTGGAACTGGTCAAGCAAAAGTTACCCGTCACGTTGCAGTTGGCGTTCATGGCGATCGTCATCGCGCTGCTGATCGGCATTCCGGCCGGCATCGTGGCCGCCGTCAAGCGCGGCACGGTGTGGGACACGGCCGTCAACGCGCTGTCGCTGTGGGGCATTTCCACGCCCAACTTCTGGCTTGGCATCCTGATGATCCTGCTGTTTTCGGTGCAGCTCGGCTGGCTGCCGGCATCGGGCTATGTGAGCCCGTTCGAAGACCTGCGCGCCAACCTGGCTGCGATGATCATGCCGGCCTTTGTGCTGGGCAACGCCATTGCCGGCGTGTTGATGCGCCACACGCGCAGCGCCATGCTGCAAGTCTTAACATCTGACTACGTGCGCACGGCGCGCGCCAAAGGCCTGAGCGAGCGCGCCGTGGTGCTCAAGCATGCGCTGCGCAATGCGCTCACGCCGGTCATCACCCTTGGCGCGCTGGAGCTGGGCACGCTGCTGTCGGGCGCGGTGTTGACGGAACAGGTGTTCACCATTCCAGGCTTCGGCAAGCTGATCGTCGATTCGGTCTTCAACCGCGACTTCGCCGTGGTGCAAGGCGTGGTGCTGGTCACCGCCACCGCCTACATCAGCCTGAGCCTCCTGGCCGACCTGGCCTACTTTCTGGCCAACCCGCGGCTGCGCGGGTGATGGCCGGCGTTGCCGCTTCGGCGCCAGCGCCATTGGCGCACAGTGCAGCAGCAACCAGCACCAGCCCCTGGCGCCGCGCCGGGCGCCGGCTGCTGCGTCGGCGCGCCGCCATGTTGGGCCTGGCCATCGTGCTGGCTTTCATCTTCATGGCCGTGCTGGCACCCTGGCTGGCGCCGCACGACCCGATTGCCACGAGCTGGAGCGCGATTCGCAAGCCGCCCAGCGCCGCGCACTGGTTCTGCACGGACGATATCGGCCGTGATGTGTTTTCGCGCGTGATCTGGGGCACGCGCGCCTCGCTCCTGGCCGGTGTCG
>JAYUHT010000418.1:0-4062 GCA_043766725.1 Burkholderiales bacterium
CCCAGGGGCAGGCCCACGGCGCGGGCGGCGAGCTTGGCCACGAAGGCATCGGCCACCGTTTCATCGACCACGATGCGCTCGGTGCTCATGCAGATTTGCCCGCTGTTGGCAAAGGCGCCGAAGGTGGCAGCGTTGACCGCGGCTTCCAGGTCGGCGTCGCTCAGCACCAAGAACGGCGCCTTGCCGCCGAGTTCCAGCACCACGGGTTTCAAATGGTCGGCGCACAGGCGGGCAATGACCTTGCCCACGCGGGTGGAGCCGGTGAAGTTCACGCGCCGCACGCGCGGGTGCGCGACCATGGCTGCCACCACGGCGGCGGCATCAGCCGGCGCGTTGGTGATGAAGTTGAGCACGCCGGGCGGCAGGCCGGCTTCATTCAGCGCTTCAACGATCAGCCCATGCGTGGCCGGGCACAGTTCACTGCCCTTGAGCACCACGGTGTTGCCGCAGGCCAGCGGCACGGCGATGGCGCGCACCCCCAGGATCACCGGCGCATTCCACGGCGCCAGGGCCAGCACCACACCGGCCGGCGCGCGCACGGCCAGGGCCAAACTGCCGGGTACATCGGAAGGAATCACCTCGCCGCTGATCTGGGTCGTTAACGCAGCGGCTTCTTGCAGCATGCCGGCGGCCAGGTGCACGTTGAAACCGGCCCAGGGCGCGGCGGCTCCCGTCTCGGCGGCCATGGCGGCGGCGAAGCGCGGGGCCATGCTTTCCAGCACCTCGGCGGCCTTCAAGAGCACAGCGCGGCGCTCGCCTGGGCCTTTGCTTGACCAGGCCGGGAACGCGGCGGCCGCCGCTTCCACCGCGCGCACGGCGTCTTGCTGCGTGGCTGCGGCGGCGCGCGTGGCCACGCTGCCGTCCATCGGGTTGCGGCGCTCGAAGGTGGCGCCGTTGGTGGCGGCGCAGCGCTCACCGTTGATGAGCAGGCGGGTGTCGTTCACGGTTTTCTCCTTGGGCGCCACGCTGGCGCGGGTGAGGGCGTCGAAGCCATAGCGGTTCATGCTGCCGAAGGCCGGCGCAGCAGGGTGGGGCAGGAACTTGGTGCGGCAATCGATCACCGCGGGCAGGCCGCTGGCGCGGGCACGGGCCAGTGCCGCGGGAATTTCGCGCGCGTCTTCCACCACCTCGCCAAAGCAGCCGAAGCCGCGGGCGATGGCCGCGTAATCGGTGTCGGCCAGCGAGGTGCCGTACTCGAAGTTCAGCGCCATGCGCTGGCCCATGCGGATGATTCCCCAGGCGGCGTTGTTGTGGATGATGTTGACAACCGGCAACTTGAGCCGGCGCGCTGTATCAAGCTCTTGCAGCGTGAAGCCGAAGGCGCCGTCGCCAGTGAGGTTCACCACCAGCCGGCCCGGGTGCATGAGTTGCAGCGCCAGCGCATAGGGCAGGCCAAAGCCGAGGTGGCTCATGCCGGGGTCGTGGAAGCGCGTGCGCACCGCGTGCACGGGCGTGAGGTCGTTGCTCCAGAAGGTGGTGTGGCCGCCGTCGTACACGGCCAGCGCATCAGCCGGCAGGGCAAGTGCTGCGGCATGGGCCAGCGCGGCCGGGTGCATGGTGGCGTGGGTGTCGCCGGCCATCACCTGCAAACGTTCGACATAAGCCGCACGCACGGCGCGCAGGCCGGGTAGCCAGGTTGCATCGGTGGCCGGCGGTTGAACGGGCAGGGCGGCCAGCAAGTCTTGCAACGCCAGAAATGCATCGGCCTGCATGGCAACCTGATGCAAGACGGGTGAGCCGAGTGCCGAGGCGTCGATGTTGATGTTGATCAGCGCATGCTCGCGCCGAGCCAGCGGGCCGCGCTCGTCCCACAGCCATGAAGAAAACCGGCAGCCGATGCTGACGATGACATCAGCCTGCTCGAACGCACGCTTCACCGCATCACCCGCAATCAAGCCGCCATGGCCGATGAACGCCGGGTGCGCCGTGGCCACCACGCCCAGCGCCATTTGCGTGGGCACCACCGGGGCATTCAGGCGCGCGGCCAGTTCACGCACCAGCCCATCTGCATGGGCATGCACCACGCCGCCACCGGCCATCAGCAGCGGGCGGCGCGCCGTGCGCAACAGGGCCACCGCTTCGTGCACGCTGCCGGCCGCGGGCCGCGGGCCCGTGGTGGCGCGGTAGCGTTGCGGGGGCACGTCAAACTCATCCGCGCGCCAAGTCACCATCTGCGCCAGCACGTCTTGCGGTATGTCCAAGTGCACTGGCCCGGGCCGGCCGCTCAAGGCTTCACGCAACGCCGTGCGCACCAGCTCCGGCAAGCGCCGTGCATCGTTCACTGTGGCGTTCCATTTGGTCAGCGGCGCCAGCACGGCGCGGGTGTCCATGTCCATGAACATGCCCTGGTGCGGGTAGGCCGCGGCGCGGTGCTGGTTGGTGGTGATGAGCAACGCAGCCAGGTTGTTGTTGAAGGCCACGCCCGCGCCGCTGGCCAGGTTCAGCCCGCCCGGCCCCATTTCGCCCAGCGCCACGGCGATGCGGCCGGTGCTGGCGAAGACGGCGGCGGCCATCATCGGCGCTGCTGCCTCGTGGCGTGTGCCATGGAACGGGATGTTGGACAGCGACAGCGCGTGCAGCAGCGGCGCCAGCTTGCCGCCGACGATGCCGAACGCCGCGGGCACGCGCTCGGCTTGCAGCAGGCGCACCAGTGCTTGTGCGCCGTTCAGCGCGAGGGTCTGCGCCACGCTCATCAGTCTTCCGCGGTAAAGCCCGTGGTCTTGACCACGCCGCTCCAGCGCGCCAATTCGTCCTTCACGCGCAGCGCAAAGGTCTCGGGCGATTCGCGCAGCGTCACCAGGCCGGTGCGGGCATAGACCTCCTGCAAGTCAGCCGAGCCCAAGGCGTCTTGCACCGCCGCATTGAGCTGGCGCACCATTTCAGGCGGTGTCTTGGCCGGTGCATACCAGCCCAGGAACTCAACGATGACGATGTCTTTGAAGCCCAGCTCCACAAACGTGGGCACTTCGGGCAAGGCGGCCCAGCGCTGTGGGCTGGTCACCGCCAATGAACGCAGGCGGCCACTCTTCACATGCACCAGTACCTCACTGATCACGTTAAACGCCACCGGAATCTGCCCGCCCAGCAGGTCTTGCAACAGCGGCGCGCCGCCCTTGTACGGAATGCTCCGCAACGGCACGCCCGAGGCGCGCTCGAACATCATGCCGGCGAAGTGCGGTGCGGAGCCTGGCGCAGGAATACCGTAGTTCGCCAGGTTGGGGTTGGCCTTGGCCCATTGGGCAAAGTCGGCCACTGTTTTCACCTCGGCCGGCACCATCGGGCCCACGGTCATGGAGATGGTGTACGCCGCCAGCGGCGTGAGGGCAATGAAGTCGACCAGCGGATCGTAATTCAGCTTGCGGCCATAGGTGTGCGGGTACAGCGTGATGATCGACGACGGCACTTGCAATAGCGTGGCGCCATCGGCCGGTGCGCGCTTCACAAAGTCAGCCGCGATGCGCCCGCCGGCGCCGACCTTGCTGTCAAGAATGAGCGTGCCGGGCCAGCGGCCTTTCAGCTTTTCAAGCAGCGGGCGCGTTACTTGATCGCCCAGGCCACCCGGCGGAAAGCCCGACCAGACGATGGTCTGCGCCGGCAAGGCAGGTTGCGCCTGCGCGGTGGCGCTCAGGCTCAGTGCACTGCCCAGCATCGAAAGATTGAAATGGCGGCGTTGCAAGCTCATCAGGTGTCTCCTTCCATGGCGGCCAACGAATGTGCGGATGATGAAACCACCTCGCCTGTGCGGCCATTGCCATTACACACCGCGCCGGAGCACCCCGGCGCCCGTGGCGCAGCGCAAGATTGCGCAAAGATGCACTCGCCCTTTTGCGCCACGCTCAATTCGCCATAGGTGTCTCATGCCTTCAACAGCCATGAGAATCACTGCATGAACATCGACATCGAGCACGACACCCTGGGCACCCATTTCAACTGGCAACTCGACGCCGTGACGCCGCGCATGCTCGACTGGTTCTGGTCGAACATGGAAAAGGGATTCGTGCTCTGGCACCCCGAGCAACACGAGCCACTTGAATGGGCCGTGCCGCCGCAACACGGCAACCC
>JAYUHT010000419.1:0-4062 GCA_043766725.1 Burkholderiales bacterium
CGCTCATGCCCAGGGCCTCGGCGACGACCAGGCTCTTGGCGCCGCGGTGCGCAACCAGTGACTGGATCACCTGGCGCTCCTTCGGTGTCAGCGAATCGATGCGCAGGCTGGCATCGTCCTTGGCATCGCCGCGCGGGTTCGACAGGCCTGGCAACTTGCCCAGCAGCATCGACATCAGCGCGCCATCGAGCCAGACCTCGCCGGCATGCACGTGTTCGATGGCATCGAGGACGTCCTCGGCCGGCTGCGACTTGAGGACCACCCCGCGCGCACCGCGCAGCACCGCCTCACGGTGATGCTGGGGGTTCAGATCGCCAGTGAGGACGACCACCTGCACATCGGCATCGTTGACCAGCTGGCGCACGCAATCGATGGCATTGGCGTCGCGCAGGCCCAGATCAAGCAGCACCACATCGGTCTGCGGCAATGCCGGGTGCGCCAGCAGCTCGGCGCAACTGCCGGCCGTGCCGGCCACGCACATGCGTGGGCTGGCACTTTCGACCAATTGGCGCAGGCCCCACAGCGTGACGGTGTGGTCGTCGGCCAGCAAAACGCGAACTGGGTTCGCCGATGTGTTGGGTCGTGCGCTGATCGCCGGGCGGTTCATCCAAGGGCTCCAAGCAGCGGCAAGGTGATAAGAACTTCGGTGAATTCGGGTTGGTGGTTAACCTCGACACGACCGCCAAATTCAGCTGCGCGCTGGCTGAGTGAGAGTGGCACAAAGTCTACTGGCAAGGTCTCATCGCGGCCGTGGTCATTGCGCAAGCGCAGCACCACGTCAGCTTGATTGACGTCAAGCAAGATGGTCACCGCGGTGGCCGAGGTGTGGCGCCGCACATTGGTCAGCGCCTCGTTGACCATGTGCAGCACGCCCTTGGCGGCGGCGCCACGCAGCCGCGGGGCGTCGGGCGCGAAGATGTTGACCTTCAGGCCATACAGCGATTCGAAGCGCTGCGCCTCGCGCTGCAGGGCGGCCAGGGGCGGGTCTTCTGTCAAGGTCGCGGCATCGCCGCGCCGCAGACCGCTGATCACATCGCGCAGGGTCTGCAGCTCCTGGGTGGCAATGGTGGCCAATTGCTGGATGTTGTGGCGCAAGGGGTTGTCGCTGCCGGCCTGGCGCAGCAGTGCTTCCAGCCCGTACTTCAGGCCCAGATAGGGCTGCACCGCGCTGTCGTGCAGATCGCGGCCGATGCGCTCACGTTCACTCTGGGCGGTTTCGCGCTGCAGTTGCTCCAGCAGGTCGCTGCGCTCGAGCAGCGGCATGGCCTCGCGCATCACATCGTTGAGCCAGCGCAGATCGCTCGATGTGAAGGCCAGCTCGTCGCGCTGCAGGCACAGCGTGCCCTGCGGCTGGCCATAGTTGACCAACGGCAGCGCCAGCACCTGTGCGCCGATGCGCTCCAGCGTGTGCGCGGCGCTTTCAGGCAGGGCGCCATCGGCCGCGCCCGTGATCGGGTTGAGCGCCTGAAAACTCGGCTCGCCACTGCTGACCTTGCCATGCAAGCTGCCGAGGTGGCGCGGCAAAGACGCAAAACGTTGCCCCCATTGGGCCGCCTCGGGCCGACTCAGCTCGGCACTTTGCGCACCGGCGCACCACTGGAAGATGCGGGGCTCGGGCCCGCGCAAATTGATCCAGGCGCCGCGCAGCGTGAAATGCGCGCTGAGCTGATCGAGCAGGATATCGATGTGGTGCTGCAGCCCTTGGCGCGGATCGGTCCTGGCGTGCAAGGTTTCGATGAGTTTCAAGCGCTGCCGCAGCTCGCGGCTGGGCCGCACCAACAGCGCCGCCGCTGGCCCCAAGGCCAGCACGATGAGGGGCACGCTCAGTGGCAACAGCGGCACGGAGCCGAAACTGCGCAGTGAGCCCGACAGCAACAGCATCGCTGCAGCAACCGCCAGCGCCAGGGCCATGGCCGGCCCTGCACCGGCCAACACGGCCAACGCAACCACCGGCAGCACCGTGGAAACGCCCAACAGCGGCAAGCCGCCGGCGACGAGTTGGCTGGCCATCAACAGCACGGCGGCGTCCAACCAGAGCCAGGTCTTGGCGCTGGCTGCCGGCCAGCCACCCAGCGTGCGCCACAGCAGCACGGCGGCCCACACCATGTAGGGCAGCAAGACCAGCAGATCGAGCCTGTCGCGAGGGGTCGGATCGATCAGTAGAACCGCGCCGATCAATGCGGCCAGCAGCGCGCGAATGCCGGCAACGAAGCGAAGAAAAGCCAACTCCGAGGGCACCAAGCGCGCGTGCATTGCATCGACCTGCGGCACGGGTGACGTGGGCAGTGGCGATGGCGGTGGGCCGGACGGCGTGAAGGTCACGGTGGGGAAGTGCTAGCAGGCGACATGCGCGACTGCATTATGGGCAGGTCGCGTTACATCTGTCCGCAGGAGCGAGTCTGCAATTTGTCACTCGGCGGTGCGCTTCATCCTCAATCGGTGGGATGCTTTCGTTGCAGCAACCTGGCAGGCGCCGGCCCACTCAAGGCCTGAGGCCCAGAAACACCAAGGGCCCGCAAAGGGCCCTTGATGACGCTGCAGCGCGGCTCCGTGCTGGCGTGCTAACGCCAAACTGACACAGGCTCAGCCGGCAGCGGCTGGCCACCCGCACCACCCTTGAAGGTCAGCGAGCTGATGGCCGCAACCTGGCCCACGCCCGGCTTGCTCCAGTCGCACACGCCGCTGGAAAACACCGCCTGCAGCCGCGCCCACTGCGCATCGCTGAAGGCGCTGGCCGCGTAATCGCTGCGGGCATGCGCCTTGAGCTGGCACTTCAGGATGTTCTCGGCGCGCGGGCCGCCGGCCACCTGGCGCGGTGAGGCGGCGGGCTTCAAGAACGGATCGGCATCGCACTGCGCGACATCGGTGACTTTCACGGTTTGCGTGGCATCGGTGGGCAGCAGGCAGAAGTTGGCGGCGCTGGCCGGGCGCGTGCGCCTAACCTTCGCGTCAAGGGTGCCGGCGGCGGTGTCGGCTTTCAATGCGGCCAGCCAGATGTCCATGCTGTTGTAAGCATTCAGCGCCATGGTTCCCGGGGGCGTCAGGCCGGTGCGGGCAAAGCGCCACAGCGCGTGGTTGTTGGCGTCACCGGCCTCGGCCACCAGGCGATCGCGCACCGCAAAGCTGTACCACTGGTGGTGGATGGGGATGCTGCCCGGCGTGGCGCCCGGCGGCACGGTGATGTTGGAGTCATCCCAGCCGCGCATGTCGATCATGGCCAGCTTCGACCACTGCTTGCCGCTGCCGACGATGCCGGCGCGGTAGGCCACATCGAGCGCGGCAGTGTCGGCCAGAGCACGGGCTGCGCGCGGGCTGGAGTCGTGATCGAAGCCGCCGATCAGCTCGTTCAGGGTCACGTACTCCTCGGCGTTGATGGCGCCATCGCGCAGGGCTTTGAGGCCGTACTGCACGCCGACGTTGTCGCGCGTCTCATTGGCGGCCACCGCGCCTGCGGCCTTGCCCCAGATCGATTCGGCCCAGCTCCAGGCGTTGCAGCGCGGCAGGCTGGCCGTTGCGGCGGCGTTGGCCGGGTCGTAGACAGCGGTGTTGGGCAGCTCGCAGTTGTTGGTGGGGGCAGTGTCGCGGGTGATCGCGCCGGTGACGTTGTTCGACACCCTTTGCGGCAGGAACAAACCCGCCCGGCCGTTGGTGCCAAAAGCGTTGTACCAAGCGTGGCAGCCGGATTGATCCGGGTGGCCATTGACGGCGCCCTTCTTGGCGTTGACTTGCGCCTGCGTCAAGCCGGCGGTGAGTGCCAGCCACTCGGGCTTTTGATAGGCCTCGACCAGGCCGACGCAATCGCCGACCTCCATGCTGGTGGTCTCTGAATCGGGGTAGGTGCAGGTGGTGGTCACGCCATCGAGCAGGCCCGGCATGATCGATGCCGTCATGTTCGAGTTGATCGAGCCACCCGAGCAGCCCGAGCCGATGGTGAAGCGCACCAGCCCGTACTGATCGGTGATGTGCTCCTTCATCATCATCACCGTCTCGCTCATCAGCACGCGGTTGGAATTGCGCGATGAATCGGTCAGGCTGTTGGCCACGACCATCGTGCCGCGCGCC
>JAYUHT010000420.1:0-4044 GCA_043766725.1 Burkholderiales bacterium
TGGGGCAGTAGTTAGGCGCGCGCCGAGTTGCAAGGCCTCTTGCGCACCTTGCACGTCGGCGTGGCGGGCAGGGCGACAGTCGTGGTCTCGTTGGCGTTACCCTTGCGCCAGTCCAATCAAAGCCTGGCCGTTCCGGGGAGAACCGACATGACGCCACCCACCCCGGCATCGGCCGCCCCAACAGACGACAGCTTCGAGCTCTGGGACCTGCGCGTTGAAGTCATCTGCCCGCCCGGCCAAAGGGTGCTGTGCGGCGCCACGCCCGGCGACCACTTCGAGCTGCGCGGCGAGATGCTGCACCTGCCGCCCGGCCAGGGCTTTTCGATCTATTCGCTGGCCGCGCTGCTGCCTTTGCTGCCGGCCAAGCAGCGCATGACGCACGCCAACGACTGGATGACCAGCGACGCCGAGGTGGCCTGCCCCGACCCGAACTGCCCCACGCGGCTGCGCATCACGCGCACCGGCAAGCGCCGCTTCAGCCATGCGCAAACGACCCTGGTGCCGCTGCCTGGTGCCAGCTCACAAGCACCGCAGGAGCCGGCATGACGCGGCCTGAAACCATCGAGCTGGCCAGCCGCTACCGCATCCCGCGCGTGCTGCGCGGCGGCTGGCAATTGGCCGGTGACCACGGCCCGGTTGATCGTGCGCGGGCCTTGCAGGACATCGAGTTGTTCGTCGATGCCGGCCTGGACACGGTGGACGGCGCCGACATCTACGCCGGCGTTGAAGCGCTGTATGGCGAGTTCAATGCGCTGCACGACGCTGCCGGCCAGCGCCGCTTGCAAGTGCACACCAAGTTCGTGCCGGACTATGACGATCTGGCCAACGTCGACGAGGCCTATGTGCGCCGCATCGTTGATCGTTCACGCCAGCGCCTGCACCGCGAGCGGCTCGACCTGGTGCAACTGCACTGGTGGAACGTCGACGTGCCTGGTTTCGTGCAAGCAGCGCGCCACCTGCACACCTTGCAGCGCGAAGGCCTGATCGCCCACCTGGGCGGCACCAACTTTGATGCGCCGCGCACGCTGGCGATGCTTGATGCCGGTGTGCCGCTGGTCAGCATGCAAGTGCAGTACTCGCTGCTGGACAGGCGGCCCGAGCAGGCCCTGGTGCCGCTGTGCCGTGAACGCGGGCTGCTGTTGCTGTGCTACGGCACGCTTGCCGGCGGCTTCATCACCGACGCTTGGCTGGGCCAACCCGAGCCCGGGCCTGAGCTGACCAATCGTTCGTTGATCAAGTACAAATTGGTGATCGACGACTTTGGCGGCTGGGCGGCGCTCCAAACTTTGTTGCGCGCCTTGCGTGCCATTGCCGATAAACACGGCAGCTCGATTGCCAGCGTGGCCACGCGCTGGGTGCTCGACCGTGAATGCGTGGCCGCGGCCATCGTCGGCGCGCGCTATGCCAACCGCCTGGGCGAAACGCTGGCCGTGTTCGACCTGCACCTCGACCCCGAAGACCATGGACGTTTGGCCCCGATCCTGGCTGCGCACGCCGGGCCGCAGGGCGACTGCTACACGCTGGAACGCGACAAGGCCGGCCGCCATGGGCGCATCATGAAATACAACTTGTCCAAGGCGTGAAGCCGCGCACGCAACCAACGGCGTGGCGTCAAATCCTGCGCGCGTGCCCCACCCAATGCGGGTCGCGCAACAGGTTCTTGCGCACCTTGCCCACCGGCGTGACGGGCAGCGGCTCGGTGCGGAATTCATAGCTGCGCGGCAGCTTGTAGCCGCCGATGTGCTGGCGGCAAAACGCCGTGAGTTCGGCCGCGCTGGCCTGCGCGCCGGGCTTGAGCACCACCACGGCATGCACGCTCTCGCCCCACTGTTCGCTGGGCACGCCGATCACCGCGGCCTCGCTCACGGCGGGGTGCATGAACAGCACGCGCTCGACCTCGATCGAATACACGTTCTCGCCGCCGCTGACGATCATGTCCTTCACCCGGTCGGCCACGTAGAGGTAGCCGTCTTCGTCCAGGTAGCCGGCGTCACCGCTGTGCATCCAACCGTCGCTCAAGGCCGCTGCGGTGGCGCCGGCGTTGTTCAGATAGCCGGTCATCAGCATGTCGCTGCGCACCAAAATTTCACCCAGCTCACGCGCTGCCGCGTCGCGCCCATCGGGCAGCACCACCTTCACTTCATTGCCCAGCGCGGCCTGGCCGGCTGATTTCAAACGTTCGGCCTTGGCGCCTTCGTTGAGGTGGTCGCGCCAGCGCAGCATGGTGGCAAAGCCGCCGGTTTCCGTCATGCCGAAGACTTGATAGAAGCGCAGTGCAGGCAGCCTCTTCATGGCCAGCTTCATCAGCGCTTCGGGCATGGGCGAGCCGCCGTAGACGCAGGTTTGCAGGCTGCTCAAGTCGTACTTTTCGAACTCAGGGTGGTTGACCAGCATGTTGATCATGGTCGGCACCAGCACCGCGTTGCTCACCTTGTGCTCGGCAATGGCCTGCATCACCGGCACCGGGTCGAACTTGGGTTGCAGCACATGCGTGCCGCCGGCCAGGGTGATGTACAGCAGCGCGCTGGCCCCGGCAAAGTGGAAGAAGCCGGCCACGTAGACGAAGCTCAGGTCTTCAATGCTCGGCAGCAGCGCCAGGTAGGTGACGGTGGCCACGAACAGACCGCGGTGGCTCATCATCACGCCCTTGGGGTGAGCCGTGGTGCCGCCGGTGTAGAAGATCACCCACAGGTCTTCGCCGCGGCGGTTGGCATCGAGCATGGGTTCATGCTGGGCCACCAAGTCTTCGTAAGCGAGCATGCCTTCTGGCGTGGCACCTTCGCCCATGTAGACCAGCGCCTTCACCCAGGCCAGCTTGTCTTTCAGCTCACGCGCTTGGGCGATGAAGTGTTCATCAACGAACAGCACCGAAGACTTCGAATCGGTGAGCGCGTACTCGTTCTCGGCCACCGACCAGCGGATGTTCAATGGCGCAAACGCGCCACCCGCCCAGGGCACGGCGAAGAAGAGTTCGACATAGCGGTCGCTGTTCATCGCCAGGGCGGCAACGAAGGCGCCGCTTTCAATGCCCAGCGTGCGCAAGGCCGCGGCCAGGCGCGGCACGCGCTCGCCGATTTCGGCCCAACTGCGCCGCCGCGTGCCCCCTGGCGTGGGCGTGATGGTGGCGGTGCGCTGCGGCTGGTTGGCCACGGCTTGCTTCAAAAAGCGTGTTCCTTGCATGGCGTGGCTCTGGCTGGGGCTGTGAAGGGTCGGTAGCGAACGATCTGCTCGCTGCGTTTGGTTTTTAACCCGCCGCGGGCTTGCCGGCGCGCGCCACACCAAACGCGCCGGCGGCGCGCAACTGCGCCACTTCAACCTCGCCCAGGCCCAGCAGTTCATGCAGCACGGCGGGCGTGTCTTCGCCCAAGCCGGGCACGCGCGCACCTAACGCCGAAGCGCTGCCGCTCATCTGCCACGGTGGGTTCACGCCCTGGAAGGCGCCGGCAGCGTCGTGCACCGTGCTGAACAGGCCGCGTTGCACGAGCTGAGGGTCACTCAGGTTGTCGCCCGGGTCGGCGTAAAGCGCGCAGGGCACACCGGCGGCTTCGAGTGCACTCAGGCATTGCGCCACCGTGCGGGTGCGCGTCCACTGTTCCACCACGGCCATCATCGCCGCCCAGTTCGCGCCGCGTGCGGGCACCGTGGCAAAGCGCGCGTCTGCGCGCAGTGCGGGCAGCGCCGTCACCTCGCACAGCGCGGCGAAGTTGCGTTCGGTGATGGGCGCGATCAGCACATCTCCATCGTTAGCGGCCACCGGGCAATAGGCCGCGCGCGGCCCCGCCACCGGGAACTGTGCTTCCTGCATTTCATACACCAGCAGGTTGATCATGCTGTCCATCAGCGCCACATCGACCACCTGGCCCTGGCCCGTGAGGTGGCGTTGCAGCAGCGCGGTCTGGATCGCGGCAAAGCCGTTCAGGCCGCCCAGCAAGTCGGCGGTGAAGGTGGCGGTGGCGGCCGGCCGCGTGCGGTCACCGGCGTTGCGCATCAGCGTGCGCTCGTAGCCGCTGGCGGCCTGCACCATCATGGCGTAGGCGGCGCGGT
>JAYUHT010000421.1:0-10663 GCA_043766725.1 Burkholderiales bacterium
TTCACCGCGGCCTGCATCGGGTTCACCAGGCCCAGTTCACCCGCCATGCTGGCCAGGTAGCGCATGTCTTTGTGGGCGTTGCTGATGCTGAACTTGTGCGCGTTCTCGTCGTGCAACAGTGACCACTGCATGAAGGTGTCATAAAACGGGCTGCGCATGCGGCCCGCGCCGATGACCGAGTGAAACTGCTCGATGCTCAGGCCCGCCTTGCGCGCGATGGTCAGGCCTTCGGCAAACAGCGCGGCATAACCCATGGCGATGAAGTTGTTGATCAACTTCATCTTGTGGCCCGCGCCCACCGCGCCCAGGTGCACCACGTTGCCGGCCCAGCAGCGCAGCACGGGCTCGATGGTGGCGAAGGTGGCGGGGTCGGCGCCGACCATGGTGTCGAGCGTGCCGGCCTCGGCCTCTTTGGGCGTGCGCGACAGTGGCGCATCAGTGAAGGTGATGCCGGCCTGCGCGCATTCATCGGCCAAGGCCAGGGTGGAGACCGGGTTCGAGGTGGAGCAGTCGATCACGATCAACCCCGCCTTGCGCGAAGCCAGCACGCCTTGCGGCCCGCGCATCACCGCCTCAACCTGCGGCGAGCCGGTGACGCAAAGATGAATGATGCTGCACGCCTGCGCCAGTTCCAGCGGCGTGGCGGCTTCGCGCGCACCGAGTGATTTCAAACGTTCGACCGGCTCGCGGTTGCGGTGGCCCATCACCACCAGCGGGTAGCCCTTGGTGACCAGGTTCTTGGCCATGCCGGCGCCCATCAGGCCCACGCCGATGAAGCCCACGGTCGGCTTCATGCCGATCTCTCCTGATTCGTTGGTTTGATGCCGCTCATTTCTTGCCGGCTCCGTTCAGTGCCCGATAGGCGAGGATGACCTGGCTGTCATCCGCCGCGCCGTGGCCCAGGCCCGATGCCGCCAGGAACATCTGCATGGCGGCCGATGACAGTGGCAGCCCGGCCTTCAGTGCGCGTGCTTCACCGAGCACGATGCCGAGGTCTTTGACGAAGATGTCGACCGCGCTGGTGACAGCCGGGTCGGCCTGCATCATGCGCGGGCCCCGGTCGCCCCACATCCAGCTGTTGCCGGCACTGGCGCTGATGATCTCGTGCACGGTGGCCGTTGACACACCCGCACGCTCAGCCAGGTGCAGGGCCTCGGCCGCGGCGGCGATGTGAACGCCGCACAGCAGCTGATTGATCATCTTCGCGGTGGAACCCTGGCCCACGGTGCGGCCGCAATCGAACACGCGCTGGCCCAGTGCGTCGAGTACCGGTTTGGCTTGCGCCATCACCGTTTCTTCGCCCGAACACATGATGCTGAGTGAGGCCGCGTGCGCCCCCTTGGTGCCGCCTGAAACGGGTGCGTCGAGCGTGCGCAGGCCCATGCTGGCCAGGCGTTGCGCGGTGCCCGCGGCATGAGCCGGCGCTTGGGTGCAGCCCAGCGCCACGATGGCGTTTTTGGGCAGGGCAGCGGCGGCGCCGGCATCGAACAACACAGCGTCGGCCTGTTCGCCTGAAACCACCATCAGCCACAGCAACTCGGCGCCTTGCGCCGCAGCGGCCGCGCTGTTGGCCGCCTTGCCGCCGGCAGCCACCAGCGCATCGGCCGCGCCGGCGCGCACGTCAAAGCCTGTCACGCTGTGCCCGGCCTTGAGCAAGTTCAAGGCCATCGGCACGCCCATGGCGCCAAGGCCGACGAAGCCAATTTTCATAACGTTTGACCTGACCTATTCCTTAACGGCGCCCGTCATCGCACTCACATAGTGCTCAACAAAGAAGGCATACAGCACCACCAGCGGCAGCGAGCCCACCAGCGCGCCGGCCATGAGCGAGCCCCAGCGGTATTGGTCACCGTCGGTGAACGCCGAGAGGATGGCCACCGGCACGGTCTTCTTCTCGGTGCTGTTGATGAAAGTCAGCGCGTAGATGAACTCGTTCCAGCACAGCGTGAGGCAAAAGATGGCGGCCGAAATGAGCCCCGGCACGGCCAGCGGCAGGATGATCTTGGTGAGGATCTGCCAGCGGTTGGCGCCATCAACCAGCGCGCTTTCCTCCAGCTCGTAGGGGATGGTCTTGAAGTAGCCCATCAACAGCCAGGTTGAAAACGGAATCAGGATCGTGGGGTAGGTGAGGATCAGCGCAAACGGCGTGTCGAACAGGCCGTATTGATAGACCACCGTGCTCAGCGGAATGAACAGAATGGAAGGTGGCACCAGGTAGGCCAGGAAGATCGAGCCGCCCACCCATTGCGCGCCCTTGAAGCGCACTCGCGTGATGGCATAGGCCGCGAACACGCTGGCGATGATCGACAACACCGTGGCCGACACGGCAATGAACATGGTGTTCCACAGCCACAGCGGGTAGTCGGTCTTGAACAGCAATTCGTTGATGTGTTCGAAGGTGGGGTTGAGCGTGTAGAACGGGTTGTGCGCGTCCAGATCGAGCAAATGTTCCTTCGGCTTGATGGCGGTCATCGTCATCCAGTAGAAGGGAAACAGCAGCACGAAGACGATCAGCCCCAGCGGGATGTAGGTGCGCACCACACGCTGCGGCAGCGTGCTCAGGAAGCTCATGCCTTCGCTGTGGTCGGCCTCTGCTGCGACGGGTTGAACAGCGCTCATGGCAACGGTCTTTCCAAGCGAACGCCGCGGAACCGGCTTTGCCGGGCCGCTGGCGTTGCCCCCTTGAGGGGGAGCGCCGAAGGCGCTACGGGGGTGGGCACACTACTCATTCGAATCACTCCCCGCCTGCCACTTGCGCCGCTGCAATCCAAACCAGGAAACCAAGATCGCTGCCAGCAAAAACGGCACCATCGCTGTCGAGATGGCAGCGCCTTCGCCAATGCGCCCGCCCAGGATCGCGGTGTTGTAGCTCATGGTCGCCATCAACTCAGTGGCACCCGCCGGGCCGCCGTTGGTCAACACCTTGATGAGCTGGAAATCGGTGAAGGTGAAGAGCACCGAAAACGTCATCACCACGGCGATGATGGGTGTGAGCAGGGGGTAGGTGATCTTCACGAACATCTGCCAGCGCGTGGCGCCATCAAGCACCGCGGCTTCATACAGCGATGGCGGCACGGTCTGCAAGCCGGCCAGCAGCGAGATGGCGATGAAGGGCACGCCGCGCCACACATTGGCGAAGATGACCGAGAAGCGCGAGTTCCAGACATCGCCCAGGAAATTGATGTTCTCGGTGATCAACCCGGTCTTTTTCAGCGACCAGGAAATGACCGAAAACTGCGGGTCAAAGATCCACCAAAAGGCAATCGCCGACAGCACGGTGGGCACGATGAAAGGGATCAGCACAAAGGCGCGCACCAGGGCCTTGAATGGCAGCTTTTCGTTGAGCAAGAGCGCCAGGTACAGGCCCACGCCAAATTTGATGACGCTGGCCACCACCGTGTAGAACAAGGTGAAGAACACGGCCGTCTGGAACTTGCTGTCGCCGATGATCCACTCGTAGTTATCGAGCCCGACGAACTCGCCCGGTGTGCCGATCTTGGCATCGGTGAAGCTCAACCAGATGCCCAGGCCCAGCGGGTACACCAGGAACAGCAGCAAGAAGGCCGCTGTAGGCAACATGAACAAGAACCCGAGGAAGTTCTTGCTCTGCCAAATTTGGCCCCCAAGACGTCCTGGCAAGCCAGGCCGTCGCCCCCCCGAGGGGGAGCGTTCGCCTTGGGGCGTACCGGCGGCGAACTCCTTCATGCCTTGCTGCCCCTGATGCGTGCGCCCAGCATCAACGGTAAATGCGCTTGGCCTGCCGCTCGGCCACCGCAATGGCATCTTTGATCGACGCGCGCTCGGTGCACACCGAGGCCACCATGTCGAGCATCACGAAGTCGGCCAGTGACGCGGCGGCCTTTTCGCCCACCGAGCCCAGCCCACCCGCGGTGAGCGTGCGCCGGCCGGCATCCTTCACCAGCGAGAGCTTCGGGTCGGTGCTCCACACCGGGTTGGCGTCATACGCGTTCAGCGGGTGCGTCAGGTAGCCCACCGCGCTCTCCAACCACTTGTTGTAGTTCTCCGCTTCGAGCATGAAGGTGGCGAACGCCTTGCAGGCGTTGGGTGCCTTGGAGTACTTCATCACCATCAGCGGGTAGCAAATGTGGAACTCGGTGGGGTGACCCACCGGGCCGATGGGCCACAGTGAATGGTTCATGTCGTCGGCCACTTCCTTGGCCTTGGCGTCGCCTTTGGCCGAACCCGCTTTGGCCGCAGCGTAGATGGAAACGCCGTTGTTGGTGAGCGAGATCTGGCTTTCCAGGAATGCCTTGTTGTTGAAGGCGTCGTTCCAGGATGCGGTGCCCGCCACGAAGGTTTCAGACAACGCCTTGCAGTACTCGAGCCCCTTCACCGTTTCGGGCGAATTGATGATCACCTTGTCGTTTTTGTCGACCAAGTTAGCGCCTTGTGACCACAGCGCCCAATGCACCCAGGCATTGCCGTCGCCCGAGGCGCGCCCCAGGGCCATGCCGCCCGGCGTGCTCTTGGCTTTCAGTGCCTTCATCATTTCAAGGAAGCCGGCCGTGTCTTTCGGGATTTCCTTGAAGCCGGCCTTCTCGATCATGCTTTGCCGGTAGTTGATGACGTTGCCGTTGTAGGCCACCGGAATGGCAATCCACTTGCCGCCCGGGCCCTTGCCATAGGTTTCGGCCGATGCGGCCCAGCCGCCGTACTTCTTGCCCAGGTAGGTGGCCACATCGGTCACGTCTACGCACTTGGTGGGGAAAAGATGCGGCAGCGAATACAGGCCCCAGAACATGTCCGGGCCCTGGTTGGTGTTGGCCGCCACACTGGCCTTGGGCTGCACGTCATCGAGCGACTCGTTCACCACCTTCACCTCTACGCCCGTGGCCTTGGTGAAGGCGGCCACCAGGGCCACGAAGCTGTCTTCCTCGGCTTGCACAAAACGCTTCCAGCGCAACAGTTGAATGGCCGCGCCCTTTTCGGGTTTGAACGGCGAGCTTTGTGCCCAGGCCTGCGCGAACAGCGCCAGGTTGGCGCCGCTGGCACCGGCCAGGGCGGCACCCGTTTTCAGAACATTGCGGCGGGTGAAGTTGCTATCGGTCATGACCAGGTTCTCCTAGCGGCGTGGTGAAACGAATTGGCTGATGTGAAACGTTTGCCTGCGCGTGATGGTCAGATGCGCTGGCCCGATGCGGCATCAAAAAGGTGCGCCACTTCGGCGCGCGGGCGCAGCCGGATTTTCTGCCCCGGCGCGAAGGCGTGGCGTTCGCGGAAGATGGCCACGATTTCTTGCTCACCCAGGCGGGCGAAGAGTTGCGTCTCGCTGCCGGTGGGTTCGATCACCACCACCTCGGCTTCGAAGCCATCGTCGGCAATATCCAAATGTTCAGGGCGAATGCCATAGACCATGGCGCGGCCGTCATTGGCCGCCTGCGCCGCGGCCACCGGCAAGCGCGCGCCACTGGCGGTGACCATGGCGCTGCCTTGCTGCGTGCCGCTGATGAAATTCATGGACGGCGAGCCGATGAATCCGGCCACGAACTGGTTGGCCGGGTGGTCGTACAGCTCCAGCGGGGTGCCGGTTTGCTCGATGCGGCCGTCGTGCATGACCACGATCTGGTCGGCCATGGTCATGGCTTCGATCTGGTCGTGGGTGACGTAGATGGAGGTGGTCTTCAGCCGCTGGTGCAGTTCCTTGATTTCGGTGCGCATGGCCACGCGCAGCTTGGCATCGAGGTTGCTCAGCGGCTCGTCGAACAAGAACACCTGCGGGTCGCGCACGATGCACCGGCCCATGGCCACGCGCTGGCGCTGGCCGCCTGAAAGCTGCCGCGGAAAACGATCGAGCAACGGCGCCAGGCCCAGGATGCCGGCGGCCTTGTTCACGCGCTCGTCGATGAAGGTTTTGTCTTTCTTCGCCAGCAGCAGCGAAAAGGCCATGTTGTCGCGCACGGTCATGTGCGGGTACAGGGCGTAGTTCTGGAACACCATGGCGATGTCGCGCTCTTTGGGTGGCACCTGGTTGACCACGCGCCCGCCGATGTCGATCTCGCCGCCGCTGATGTTTTCCAGCCCCGCGATCATGCGCAGTAGCGTGCTCTTGCCGCAGCCCGAAGGGCCGACCAGCACGGTGAAGGAACCATCTGGGATGTTGATGTCAACGCCATGCAGCACCTCGGTTTCACCGAAGCGCTTCTTCACGGAACGGATGCTCACACTGGCCATGGCAGGGCTGGTTTGACAGTCAAGGCGCCGAACCATAAGGCCGATCAAGGCCGGGGCCATTTGGTGCTTACCCGTTGTTCGGTCAAAAAGTTGTCTGATAACCTGAGAGCAATGGAACCTCTTTCGCGCGCCCCTGTGGCCCTTGTGGCGCTGGCCCGCGGCGCCCCGCTGGCCGCGCGCCAGGGGCTGTCTGACCGCCTGGCCGCCCGGCTGATTGCGCAGGTGGAACGCGGCGCACTGAAGCCCGGCGACCGCCTGCCCACCGAGGCGCAGTTGGCCGCGTCACATGGTGTGTCGCGCTCGGTGGTGCGCGAGGCCGTGCACCAGCTCAAGTCGCGTGGGCTGCTGTTGTCGCGCCAAGGCTCGGGTGTTTACGTGGCTGCGCGGCCGGCGCATCAGGCGCTGGCCTTCGATGCCAGTGTGCTGGGCAGCATGGCCGCAGTGGTGCAGGTGGTGGAGTTGCGCCGCGTGCTCGAAGGCGAGATGGCTGCGCTGGCCGCGCAACGCGCCACGCGCGCACAGGTGGCGGGCCTGAGGCGCTCGCTGAAGGCGATTGACGCTTCCACCGAGGGCGGCAACGACGGTGTGGATGAAGACTTGGCGTTTCACCGCGCCATCGGCGAAGCCACCGGCAACCCACAGTTCACGCGGCTGCTGGCATTCCTGGAGCAGTACCTGCGCGAGGCGATGCGTGTGACCAAGGCGAATGAGGCGCGGCGCGAAGACTTCATGCGCCAGGTGCGCCTGGAGCACCTTTGCATCGTGAGCGCCATCGCTGCGCGCGACGTTGCGGCCGCACGCGCCGCGGCGGTTGAACACCTGCACAACGGTGAGTTGCGGCTGGTGAAGGGCGGGGTGATTGCGCCGCCGCGTCCCGTCCGGTCACTGCGCAAGCGGCTGCCATGAGTACGGCTGGTTTGCGCGATGAAATTTGCCGCGTCGGGCGCTCACTGTTCGAGCGTGGCCATGTGCATGCCACGGCCGGCAATGTGAGCGTGCGCCTGGCGGCTGGTGCGGGCTTTCTGATCACGCCCACCGACGCCTGCCTGGGCTTCTTACAGCCGGAACAATTGGCCTTGGTGGATGACCAAGGCCAGCATCTCAACGGCGAGCGTGCCAGCAAAACCCTGGCCCTGCACCGCGCCATTTACGCCGCCGAGCCCAGCGCGAACTGCGTCATCCACACCCACAGCACGCACCTGGTGGCGCTCACGTTGGCCGGCGTGCACAGCGTGCAAGACATCGTGCCGCCGATCACGCCATATTACGTGATGAAAGTGGGCCATGTGCCCTTGATTGCCTACCACCGGCCCGGTGACCCGGAGGCGGCGCGGGCCGTGCAGCAAGCCATCCAGCAAGCGCAGGCCCGCGGCACACCGCTGCGTGCCGTGATGCTGGAGCGGTTGGGCCCCAACGTTTGGCATGAGTCACTCGCTGCGGCCATGGCCACACTTGAAGAACTGGAGGAAACCGCGCGCCTGTGGCTGATGACCACGCCGCGCCCAGCGCCGCTGAATGAAGCCCAGATTGAAGACTTGCGCGCCCACCTCGGCGCCAGATGGTGACGCCATGCCGCAATTTGCCGCCAACCTGAGCCTGATGTACACCGAGCACGGTTTTCTGGATCGCTTTGCCGCGGCCGCGGCCGATGGCTTCAAGGCGGTGGAATACCTTTTCCCTTATGCCCACCCGGCGGCTGAACTGGCGCAATGCCTGGCAGACCAAGGCCTGAAGCAAGTGCTGTTCAACGCCCCACCCGGCGACTTTGCCGCTGGCGAACGCGGCCTGGCCTGCCTGCCCGGGCGCGAACTTGAATTCCGCCGCGGCCTGCTTGATCAGGCCTTGCCTTATGCCTTGGCCCTGCACTGCCCGCGCATCCACCTCATGGCCGGCCTGGCACCGCCGCGGGCCGAGCGGGCCGAGTTGCGCCGCATCTACCTGAACAACCTGCGCTGGGCCGCTCGCGAAGCCGCGGCGGTGGGTGTTGAGGTGCTGATCGAGCCGATCAACACGCGCGACATTCCCGGCTATTTTTTGAACCACCAAGATGACGCGCATGCCATGTTGCAAGAGGTGGGCGCGCCGAACCTGAAGGTGCAGATGGATCTGTACCACTGTCAAATCGTTGAGGGCGACCTGGCCATGAAGCTGCGCCAATATCTGCCCACGGGCACTGTGGGCCACATCCAGATTGCCGGCGTGCCGCAGCGCCACGAACCCGATCTGGGCGAGGTCAATCACCCCTATCTTTTTGCCTTGCTCGACGAGCTGGGCTACAGCGGCCACGTCGGCTGCGAATACCGCCCACGCGCCGGCACCAGCGCGGGCCTGGGCTGGTTTCAACCCTACAAGGAGCAACAGCAATGAAGGTCTTGATCACCGGCGGTGCCGGCTTCCTGGGCGCGCGGCTGGCGCGCACGCTGCTGGCCGGTGGCACCTTGGCCGGCCAGCGCATCATGCAACTGACGCTGGCCGACCAGGCCGCACCCAGCGCCGATTTGTTGGCTGACGCGCGGGTGCGGGCGCAAACCGGGCCGCTGCTGGCGCAATGCGCCGGCATTGCCGGCGAGCGCTACGACGGCGTGTTCCACCTGGCCTCGGCCGTGTCGGGCGAATGCGAACTCGATTTCGACCTGGGCATGCGCTCCAACCTCGACAGCACGCGCGCCCTGTTCGACGCCTTGCGCCTGGCCGGCAATGTGCCGCGCGTGGTGTTCTCAAGTTCGGTGGCCGTGTTCGGCCCCGACGCCGCCGTGCCCATGCCCGCGCTGGTGGGAGACGACACCTTGCCCGCGCCACAAACCAGCTATGGCACGCAGAAGCTGATGTGCGAACACCTGCTGGCTGATTGCACGCGCAAGGGCTTCATCGATGGCCGCGCCGCGCGGCTGATGACGGTGACCGTGCGGCCAGGGCGGCCGAACGGCGCAGCCAGTTCGTTCTTCAGCGGCATCATCCGTGAGCCCTTGGCGGGCGAGGATGCGATTCTTCCGGTGGACTTGGATGTTTCGCATCCGGTGTCATCACCCCGCGCCACCGTGGCCGGCCTGATTGCCGTGTATGAAGCCAGCCGCGAAGCCTTTCAGGGCCGCATGGCGATGAACTTGCCGGGCCTGAATGTGAGCGTGGCGCAGATGCTGACCGCGCTTGAAAGCGTGGCCGGCCCGGCCGTTCGCGCGCGCGTGAAATTGCAGCGCGACGAGCGCATTGCCGGCATCGTTGCGAACTGGCCGCGCGGTGCCACGGCTGCGCGCGCTGCCCGCCTGGGGCTCAAGCCTGAGGCTAATTTCGAGGACATCATCCGGCACTACATCGAAGACTGCCGGCTCAACGCGCCGCAGGCGCTGAAAGGAATGGAATCGTGAACCAGATCGACATGAAGGGCCGCGTGGCCGTGGTCACCGGTGGTGCGCAAGGCATCGGTTTTGCCATCAGCGAACGCTTCCTGCGTTCGGGCGCCAAGGTGGTGATGTGGGACATCGACGCTGGCAAGCTCGAACAAGCCGCCGCCGCGCTGGCACCCTTGGGCAGCGCGACGGGCACGCGCGTGGAGCTGACCGACGATGCCCATGTGGCCGCCGCCACCGCCGCCGCCATGGCGCTGCATGGCCGCATTGATGTGGTGGTGAACAACGCCGGCATCACCGGCGGCAACGGCACCACCTGGGAACTCGACCCGGCGGTGTGGCGTCGCGTGATCGACGTCAACCTGATCGCGCCTTACCTGGTGTGCCGCCACGTGGTGCCGCACATGTTGGCCAAGGGCTACGGGCGCATCGTCAACATCGCTTCGGTGGCGGGCAAGGAAGGCAACCCGAATGCCTCGCACTACAGCGCCAGCAAGGCCGGGCTGATTGCGCTCACCAAATCGCTGGGCAAAGAGTTGGCGACCAAGGGCGTGCTGGTGAACGCCATCGCCCCGGCCGCCGCGAAGACGGCGATGTTCGACACCATGAGCCAGACGCACATCGACTTCATGCTCAGCAAGATTCCAATGGGCCGCTTCTTGCTGGTCGATGAACTCGCCGCCATGGCAGCCTGGCTGGCCAGCGAGGACTGCTCGTTCTCCACCGGGGCGGTGTTCGACATCACCGGTGGGCGCTCGACCTATTGATCAGCCTGTTAGAGGTTCGGCGCCAGCAAGCGCGTCGGCCCATACGCAAACAGCGCCAGTGTGCAAGCGGTGTACAGCGCCAGCACCAAGCACAACAGCGCCACGATCTGCCAACGCTGGCGGTCGCGCGGGCCGAGTTGGGCCTGGCCGAACTGCCAGCCTGCGGTGAGCACTGAAAGCGCCGGGCACAACATCAGGTAGCCCACTACGGGCACGGGGTCGGCGGTGCCCAGGCGCGGCACTGAATGCGCCAGCGACACGGCAAACCACAGCCCGCACAGCACCAGCAAGCCGCTGGTGCCGTTCACCACGCGCATGCCCCACACGCGCTGCTGCCCGGCCAAGCTGCGCACGCGC